>JAOPWA010000127.1 GCA_025965915.1 Dactylosporangium sp.
GCGGCGACCACACCTTCAGGCATCCGCCGGGCCCGACCCAGGTGGGCGCCCGCCCACAGTCGCGCCACCTCGCGCGTACCCATGGAGGTCGCGACCCTCGGTCCGAGCTCACGGCGGATGCGGGCCAGCCGGGCATCGGAGAACGAAGCGAGCAGGATCCGGTCGAGCGCCCCGCTGCGGCGCACCGCCTCCAGGGCCGGCGCCAGGGCCTGGTCGGACTTGATGTCGATGTTGAACCGCACCTGCGGCCATGCGTCGAGCATGTCGTCGAGGCGGGGCACGGCGGCCTCGCCGGCCATCCGCAGCGCCGACAGGTCGGCCCAGCGTACGTCGCGAACCCGTCGCTGGTCGCCGGTCATGCGCGCGAGGGTGGCGTCATGGAACACGACGGGCACGCCGTCGCTGGTGGCGTGGACATCGGTTTCGACGTAGCGGTATCCGAGTTCGATACAGCGGGCGAACGCCGCGGCGGTGTTCTCGTCGCCGACGGCCGCGCCGCCGCGGTGGGCGAACGCGAGCGGCGTGGCCGCGTCCAGGTACGGGTACGGGTGACCTGCCATGGTCTGCAATTGTGCAGGTACCCGGGCATCCGCGTTGACGCTGGCCGTGGGGCCCGGTCGCGGTCGACGGTGGTAGGACCGCACGGATGCGTGCGGCCCTACCACCGGTGTCGCCCGGAAGCGGTGTCGCCTGGACGTCGGTGTCGCCTAGAAGTTGCCGGATTTGGGCGCCGAGCCGTCGCCGACCTTGTGGGGATCGGGTCGCGGGTCCGGCGCGCGGGTGGCGCCGGGCGTGGCAGGCCTGACCGCGCCACCGGTCGCGGTGGGTACACCCGTCGGCTTCGAGGCGGCGCTGGCCGCGGGTGCCGCCGTGTCCTTCGGGGCGGCCGGGGTGCTCGGCGGCACCGAAGGACCCGAGTTGGTCCCGGCGCTCGGTGCTGCGGTGGCGCTGGGAGCCGCGGTGGGGTTCGCGCCGGTGGTGGTGCTCGGCGTGGCGGTGGTCGTTGGTGTGGCGGTGGCGCTGGGAGTCGCGGTGGCGCTGGACGTCACGCCGGTGGGCTGGACCGGGCTGGCGCCGGCAACGGTCCAGCCGTTGTTCTCCCCGTTGTCGCCGTGGCGGTTGTTGGTCTTGGTGCCCGCCGTGGGGGCCGCCGTGACGGGCGTGCCCTTGCCGAAGAACGTGGCGTCAACCACGACCCCGTTCTTCATCTGCACCGTGACCGGGTTGTTCACGTGCAGCAGGTCACCGCAGCCCAGGTTGGTGAACGAGCCCATCAACCGGTTGGCGAGGAAGCTGAACAGGTTGTTGGCCGCCGCCTTGTCCGGTGAGGTGACCCGCCTGAACAGATCGCGGTCCGCCTGCAGTCGCTTCTGCTGAATATCGATCATGTCCTGGCAGTACGCGGTGCCCAAATCACCCGGGTTGTCCAGCGGAGACTGGTCGACACCGGCACGGTACAGGTTGAGCTTCTCGACACTGACCGTCTTGCCGACCTTCGTCATGGGGTCGTTCGGCGGCACGAGAGCGACCGGGGCTTTCTGCCCGGCGGCGGCCTGCAGTTCGTTGAGCGCCAGCGCGGTCACCATCGTGCCGTTGTCGGCGAGGTCGGGGGCCTTGAAGGGGGTGCAGCCGAGCGCCTTGTCGATGAACTCGTCGACCAGGAGGTTGTCACTGCCGTTGACCTGGACCTTGCCATGCCCGCCCAGAGCCGCCCGGTTGGCGGCGGTGTTCTGCGCCGCGGACCTGCCGGTGATCAGGTACGTGGTGGTCAGGTTGTCGCTCTGGTCCTGGTCGACGGCGCTGAAGTCGCGCGTCGTCGGGCAGTCCTGCCCGTCCTGGGCGGTGCCGAGTGGCGGCACGACGAGCTTGCCGGCGCCGATGGCGACGTTGGCGGCGTCGAAGAAGGCCGGCGCGTTGCAGTGGGCGAACTGCCCGAACACCGCCTTGCCGAGGCCGTTGACGCAGTTTCCGGCCGCGAGGCCACCAGTGTCGTCGCGCAAGGTCAGGTTGGTGCCGTTGAAGCCGAACCACACTCCCACGACGGCGCCGGCCGGTAGCTGCGGCGTGACCGGCGCGGCGGCCGGCTGCTGCCCGTCGTCGATGACGAGTGGGTTGTACACCGACACCTGACCGGTGGCCGGGTCGAGAACGCTGCCCTGTACGAACGCGGCCTGTTGGGCGTTCGCCTCATGGCAGGCGCCCTGCCTCGGGTTCGTCGCCGTGAGCCGGTATGGCGTGGCGAGGCCCGCCGAGCTGAGCGGGTCGGCCGGGACGATCAGGGTGCAATTGGGGTTGGGTTGGGCCTCGGCCACGTTGTCGGCCGCGAACGCCAGTCGGCCGCCGACCACCACCGCGAGGGCGACGAGCAGGCCGACCGCTGCGACGAGCGGTCGGCGCGGCTGCCGACGCGCCCGGCGTGGAGCTTCGTGCCGGCCTCGCGAGTTGTGCCGCTCGTTACGCATCTTGTGCAGCTCACCTTTCACTCTGATCGGGTGCCGCGTTCGCCAGTGGAGGGGGCCGCGATCGTTTCCGCTGTGGAACTCCGAATCTGGGAGTTGCAGTGGAAGTCACGCGGGAGGAGGGTGCCGGGTTCAGTGCTGTGACCGGCGACACCTTTTCCCCCGGACGTTCCGGCATTTCCACATTCGGAGTTCCGCGCAGTGCCCACCGGCACCCTCGGATACCGGCGCCCTCGCCCGCTGGGGCAGACCCCACGGCCCAGGCCCACATGCGTAAGCTCGATCGCGCACACGTACCGAAGCGGCGGCGCCTGCCCTGGAGGAGTTGGTGTGACAGCGAACGAGCCGGTCGGGTGAGCACCGACCCGGCCGCGGCAGGGGAAGGCGACCACACCGACCACAGGGTGCCCACCAACCTGGCACCCGAGCAGCGGGCGCTGCTGGACCGGCTGGCGACCGGCGACACGATCGCAGCGGCCGCCCAGGCCGAGTTCCTGTCACTGCGCACGGCCAACCGCCGCATCGCACAGGCTCGGCAGACCCTCGGCGTGCGCAGCACCCGCGAGGCCGTACTGATCTACCTACGGCTGCGCGACGACTCCTGACCGCCCTCGGCTACGTCGCGTCGCGTAGCTCCGCCAACCGCGCCTCGACCTCGGCCAGCTCCGTGCGCAGCCGCTCGGCGACGGCTTCCGCCTCGGCCCGGGCCGCCGACACGATCTCCTCGACGGCCTCCTGCACCCCGGCAACGTCAAGCATCCCCACCATCTTCAGGGCCTCGGTCGCCTTGATCACGTAGGGCTTCGCGAGGGCCCTGTTGCCCTGCTGCGCGGCGACCATCCACTCCCCATCGGCGTACGAGAGAGTGACCGTCAGCCCCGCGGGGGCCTTGCCGCGACCGGCCTTGCGAGCCGGCGCCTTCGCCGGCGGCCGCTCGTTGCCGTCGGCGGACGGCTTGCCCCCGGCGGACGCGTCAGCAGGCGACTTACCGTCGGCAGCCGCCGACCTGCCACCGGCGGTGGCCTTGACGCTGACGGGGGTGGCCGGTCGGGTCACGGTGCTCTCCTCGCGGGGTACGGGCACTGCCGGGGCGGACTTGACGGGCGGGGGAGCGGACTCAGCGGGGGGAAGCAGGGGAGCGCCCGGTGCCTCGGCCGGCGCGGCGGACGCCGGCTGCCTCACCTTCGCCGTCCGCCGCGCCGGGTCGGCCTTGGGCGCGACGGCCAGGTCGCCGGGGGAGAACGGCAGTTCGTCGCGGCCGAACCGGACCACCACCCACTCGTCGCTCACCTTCGGATCCGTCAGCTCCACGACCTGGCCCTGCTGGCCGGCGATCTGACCGGCAGCCTGGGTGAAAACCACCTTCGGCCGTCGCCCCACGGCAAGAGCCTCGCGGATATGCTCCAGCTCCGCAGGAGACAGCCCGCGAACTGCACTGCGTACGGCCATGGTCGAACCCTTCCCACGCGCTTCTGTACATATGTTCTAGCAGCAGGGTCCGACATTCCCGCCCGACACCCCTGGATATGTGCCACGTCGATCAACCGCGTCGGCGGCCCATCGTCAGCACCGTGTCCAGCCGCACCGAAACCACGCCGCCGTGGCGGTCGACCACCTCGCCGATCGCGTCATGCAGCCGCGCCCGACGCTGCGCGGGCAGCATGCGGTGGATCGAGAAAGTGTTCAGCAGCATCCGGTAGCGCGCCGTCTGGAACTCCACGACCGACTCCACCAGCGTCGACCCCACCTCGGTGAACAGGCCACTGCCAGCCATCTCCCGGTGAGCCCGGGCCGCCTCGGGCGTGTCCGGCACATCTGCCGGGTCGGGCAGCAACTCCGGCGCCACCGCACGTCCGGATCAACCCAGTGGAACGCCTGCGTCGAGCAGATCAGGGGAACCCCACCGGCCGGGGGCGTCCAGTCCTCGAAGCCGCAGGACTCCACCCGTACCCGCTCGCCGTACCGACCACGCAGGACCGTCGCCATGTCCGGATCGGGCTCGACGCAGGTCACCGGCGCCCCCGCGGACACCCACAGCGCCGTCGCCTTGCCCGTACCGGCACCAACCTCCACCACAGGCAGCAGACCCCCCGCGTACCCGAAGATCCGCTCGGCGATCTCGGCCGGGTAACCGGGCCGCACGTCGTCGTAGTCCTGCGCCGCCTCGCCGAACACGAGCCGCTGTTCACGCGCCGCCACCACACCACTCCCGCCTGCCTATCGTGCCGGCAGGCTAACAGTGTCCACACCCGCGGGGTAGCGCTCGGCCCGGTGGCTATGCCGGTGTCCAACGAGTACGCCGAACTGTCTCCCCTGGCGTGAACAGGTCGTGGAGGGGGACTGCACACCTTCGACGACCTGTTCACGCCAGGGGAGTCCTACATCCTCAACGACACCCGGCGCGTCTTCCGGGGACGCGCCGCGCCATTCGACGCCTTACCCGCGCCATTCGACGCCTTACCCGCACCGTCCACGTCACATGGAAGGTCGGCGATGCCGGTGCACCGTGGCACCGACACCGCCGACCTTCACCATCCCCGTACGTCAGGCCCGCTAGGCGGTGGCCATGACCCGCTGACTCATCTCGTGGCCGATCCGTTCCAGCCGGCCGGTGCTCTCTTCGTTGATGACCAGGTTGGTCTGCAGAACCTGGGCGCACTGGTTCTCGCCCATGAGCATCGCCTTGTCGATCAGGCTCTTGTAGCTTCCGAGCCCGAAATGAGCCGCCTTCAGCATGGAGCCGACCGTGAACATCTCCATTGTCTCGGGGGACGGATTCTGGCTGATGAACTGCTGGTACTCCGCGCGCATCCCGTCGACCGCGAGACAGGGGACGTCGCGCGGCTGGGTGCCCAACGCCTGGAAGCACGACTCCAGGTTCTTGACCTTGTGCTGGGCTTCCTTCTCTTCGAGACGCACGACCTGCTGCAGATTTCCGTCGCGAATCTGGCCGGCCATCTCACCCTTCCACGCGGCCTTCTTCTTTTCCGCGTCGTGCATGCCGGACAGTTCGTAGAGGAACAGGTCCGCCGGACTCTGAATCGCCATGCGCTCCTCCTGATCGCGTCGGGTGCTGGGCCGATCTCGGGCCGACTACCCGCGCCGACGCCACCTAGTCCCGTCGGCAACTGAATTCGCCGAGCCGGATCCCATATATCCGCCCCGATCGACGACCGGTAAGAGTTGGTCGATAATGTACATTATGTCAACTAGCGCGGAAGGGCGGGCCTTCCGTCGCACTCCCGGGGCCGGTGACAAGCAGGAACCGATGGCCGCGGTAATCCATCTGGAGATGCGCGTCCGACCACCGTGGATCGTCCGCCTGCACGCCGACCCACGCCCGCCTACGTAGCTGCTAGGCGCCAGTCGCTGGCGCGTGGCACCCCGGCCCCGTATCCGTTTTGCCGAGGCGCCACACGCCAGCGCGTGTACCCGTTGCGTGTGGCACCACGGCAAAACGGCGAAACGAGCGTCGACGCGACCCCGACTGGCTTCTATCGACGCGTACATGAAAATCATGCATAATAATCCTTATGCATGACAAAGGGGACGAACAGGTACTAACTCTGGTCGAGGAGGTCCTCGCCGCCCGTGCCGCCCGTAAGCCCTCTCCGCATACCCTGCAGGCCTACCGGCGTGACCTGCTCGCGATCACCCGACTGGTAGCCGAGGACCCAGCCACTCCCCTCCCCCTGGCCACGCTGCCGATCTCGGTGATCACGACTCGGGCGCTGCGTGCGGCCTTCGCCCGCTTCGCCGCTCCCCGCGCGGCCGCCTCCATCTACCGCGCCTGGTCCACCTGGAACGGCTTCTTCACGTTCCTGGTAGCCGACGGGATCGTGGCGGGGAACCCGATGTCCGCAGTGGACAAACCCAACGCCCCGCTCCCCCTGCCGAAGCCGCTGCGCGGCGAGGACACCCCGGAGCAGTTGCTGACGGCCGTGGCGCGTGACGACCACCGCCAGCGCAACCCGTGGCCCGAGCGTGACCTGGCCGTCCTCGCCTTGGCGCTCTGTGCCGGGTTGCGCCTGTCGGAGTTGCTGGCGTTGCGGGTCGGGTCGGTCATGGGCCGGCCCGGTGAGCGCCGCGTCGAGGTCGCCGGGAAGGGTGGCCGGCCTCGGGTGGTACCGGTCGAGCCGGAGCTCGACGGGGTGCTGACCAGTTATCTGGACAGCCGTGGGCGGCGGTTCGGAGCGCGGACCGTGCGCCCCGACTCGGCGCTACTGGTCGACCGGCAAGGCGAGCCACTACGCCGTGGTGGCCTGCAGTACCTGGTCGACTCGTGTTACCGGCGGGCGGGTATCACCGACCGGGTGCCCCGGGGTGCGCGGTTGCACGCACTGCGGCACACCTTCGCGACCCGGCTGGCAGAGGACGGGGCGAGCGCGTCGGAGATCATGTGGTTGCTGGGACACGCGAGCCTCACGACGAGCCAGAACTACATCGATGTGACCGCGGGCCAGCAGCGGGCGGCGGTCCGGGCCAACCGGACCAACCGTGCGTTGGTGGGTCTGTTTGCTTCGGCGGACCGGCCAATGATTGAGCCGGATGAGGGATGAGGTTCACGGACGGCGATCCGCCGGCCGTTTGTCCGCAGAGGACCTGCATGGCGGCGAGGAACGCCAGTTCGATCGTCTACCGCTCGACGACGACCGCGTCCGGCTGCAGCCACGGCACCTCGGCAAAGGAGCGCATCCTTGCCAGGTGACGCGAGCTGCCTCGGAGCATGTCGAGGCAGACCTTCGTGCAATGCGGTAGAGCCGGGCACGAAACAGTGAGGCCGTTCCATCGTCTGCCTGGTGTGGTGGGGCGAGTCCGGCGAGAGCAATGCGGTGGGCGTAGCAACCTATGATGTTTTCGTGATCCACAGCCTGGAGGACGTGGACTGGGCTCGGCTGATGTTTGCGTACGGCTCCGCCGAAGCTGTGCCCGCCATGCTTCGTACCCTACGATCTGTCGACTCCGCCGATGAGTGCGATGAATTGCTGGACGAACTGTCCAGCGGCATCCTGCACCAGGGCACGCGGTACGAGGCGAGCGCGCACGTGGTGCCGTTCCTGCTGGCTCTGGCGACCGACACGGCGCAGCCTGGGCGTGCGTCCATCGTGCGATTCGTGGCGCTGCTGGCTATCGGCGAGAGCGGCCGCTGGCTGCCGGACGGGTTTCCGATCGGCGAGCTGCGGGCGGCGTTGGCCGCTGACCCACCGGACCTGGCCACGCGGGAGCAGCTACGGACGTGGCTGCTGACATCGCGCGAGGCCCGCCGCGGGGTACGCCGGCCGGCCGACGCTATGGAGGTCGAGCGCAACATGCGCTACGACGCGTTGCGCTGCTACGACGAGGTACGCGGGCACGTGTCGGTGCTGTGCAGCCTGCTGCGCGATCCCGATCCGGCGGTGGGCGCCGCCGCGGCGTTTGCCCTGGCCTGGTTTCCCGAGAAGGCCGGGACGAGCCTGCCCGCCCTGCTTGCCATCGCTGGGGCGCCGGGCGCCCCGGAACCGGTGGTTGGCGCGGCGCTGGTCGCCGCCGGTCTGCTGCGGGCGCCGGGCCGCGTCGAGGAGCGGGCGTTGCTGGAGGCCCGGATGGCCGATCCAGACGCCGGGATCCGGCGCGCCGCCGCTACCGCCGCCGCCCGTTGGTACCGCCGGGATGCACCGCCAGCGACCGTCTCCATCCTCCGCGAACACGCCCTGAGCGACGACGACGAGCCCGATCGGGTGTGGGGTATCCAGGTCGCCGAGTACGCCTTGCGCTCGCTCGACCTGGCCGCCCCGTCGACCGTCGATGAGGTCCGTGCTGCGCCGGGGACCGGGATGTCCCCGGCCAGCAGCGGCGAGATGTCCGGCGTCACCGACGCTGAGATTCGCGCAGCCCCGCGGTGAACTCGGGTGACCGTGCCCTTGCAACGCGGTGATCACCGGTTTGGGGCCGGCTGCGTGTCGTGGGCGTCCCGGTCATGCCCCGGGCCCGCTTCGCCTGACCTCCTGGACCAACCAGCCGTTGCCGTCGGGGTCGGTGAAGGAAAGGAACGAGCCGTAGTCGCTGCGCTGGGGGTCGGGTCCGGGCACCTGACCGCCCGACTCGTAATGGAAGATCTCGCTGGCGGCCGTCCCTCGTTCGAGGAGTTCGACGCGCGCGGCGTCGATGTCGGGGACGACCAGATGCAGGCCCTGGATGGAGCCGGCCGCCGCGGTGTTCCTCATGATGGTGATGGAACAGGCCGAGCCCGGCGGTGTCAGCTGCACCACCCGGAAGTCGTCGCCGGCGCTGTGGTCGACGTCCAGATCGAAGCCGGCATTCTTGATGTAGAAGTCCTTGGCGCGGTCCACGTCCGAGACGGGAACCACGACGAGTTCAAGCTTCCAGTCCATGATGCGGTCTCCTTGGTTTGACCGGTCGGGTGACCGATGTTCTATCAGGTAGGACGTCGGCGCCCGCGGAAACTCATCGGTGCCGCGATGAGCAGGCCCGGACGGGGGCGTGGCCACTGTCAGGGATGAAAGGTCTTTTGGACCACCGGTAGGGGTGCCGCCGGTGTGATGCGGATCGGTGCGTTGATCGGCGGCCCCGGCCTGGTCCGACCCTAGAGTCGATGCCATGCACGAAACCGTCGAGAGCGCTGTCGCCGACATCTGCCAGGACCTGGGCGTGGATCCCCCGCTCGGGCTCGACGTCGCGGATACGGGCCCGGTGCTCGCGTCGCCGTACCGGGTCGACGTGGCCGCGACGGCGACGGTGGCGGCGACGACCCTGGCGGCCGGTCGGCTGTGGGAGCTGCGGGGCGGGCCGGCGCCGAAGGTCCGCGTGGACGTGCGGCATGCGGCGTTGGCGTTTCGCAGCGAGCGGTATCTGCGGGTGGACGGTCAGGCGCCGGCGGTGTGGGCGGATCTGTCCGGCGACTACCGGGCCGCCGACGGGTGGGTACGCCTGC
>JAOPWA010000133.1 GCA_025965915.1 Dactylosporangium sp.
CGACGTAGACGGCGTGGTCGGCGTACCGCTCGTAGAAGCGACCCAGGAGGGCGGCGTCCACGGCCGACTCAACCCCGTGCGGCCAGTCCGGCTCGAGTACGACCTTGAACAGCTGCCGGTGCAGCTCGTCCATCACGTCGTCGTCGCGCTCGAGCTGCGCGGCGGCGACGGCGTCCAGGTTGGTCAACGCGCTCGCGATCTTGCCGGCCAGCAGGTTGGCCACGTCACCCATCTGCTCGATCACCTCGGTGAGCTCCGGTGGGATCACGGGTGCCGGGTGGCGGCGCAGCGCGGCCTTCGCCACATGCTTGGCCAGGTCGCCCATGCGCTCGAGGTCGCCGGCGACGTGCAGCGCCGTCAGTACCACCCGCAGGTCGGAGGCGACCGGCGCCTGCCGGGCCACCACGTCGTACACCTTGTCCTCGACGATGCGATACAACGCGTCGATCTCGGCGTCCCGGTCGCACACCTGCTCGGCTTCGGTCTGGTCGGCTTTGAGCAGTGCGTCGGTGGCGCGGCGCATCGCCGCTTGGATCGCCTCTGCCATCGCCACCAGCGTGCGGCTAACCTGTGCCAGATCGGCCCGGAACTCTTCGCGCATGACTCTCCTGAACGTGGGGACTGACCGTTCAGATTATGTCCATACCGGGTCGCGGTGGGGTAGATGCGTGAACTCGGCCGGGCGTGCCGGTGAACAGTCAGCGAAGCGTGTCCGGTTCGCGTCATCGGCCCTGATCTGCGGCCCCGTAAGGCACTTACGATCGGCCGATGCCGTCCGGTTACCTGTTCGTGGTGTGTTCCGCGCTACTCGGCCTCGTCCTTGGGGCCATCGCCATGGCGGCGGCGCGCCCGCGGCGTACCCTCATGGTCGTGTCACCAGCCGTGAACGGTGGGCAGCCCGGAGGTCTGGACTGTGATGGCGGCCCGTTGGCAAGCCCACCCGAAACTCTCCGTTCCCCGACCCCGCAACCCATGGCAGCCCCGTTGGCCCGGGCAGCCATGGAGGCGCTCCGGGTGGGCGTGCTGGTCCTCGACGCCGACGACCATCCGGTGCTTGCCAATCCGGCGGCGCGGGACATGGGACTCGTACGGGACCGCGGCCACGCCGGCAGCGACGCGCACAGCATCGTGCGCACCCTGGCCGGGCAGGTACGCCGGTCGGGTGTGAGCCGCGAGGTCGAGCTGGATCTTCCCCGTCCGCGCAGTATCGAGGGCGGCAGTGCCGAACTGCTCGGGGTGCACGTCCGCGCATCCGCTCTCGACGAGGGGCACGTGGTGGTGGAGGCGGCCGACGTGACCGAGGCGCACCGGGTGGCCAGGGTGCGCCGCGACTTCGTCGCGAACGTCAGCCACGAGTTGAAGACGCCGGTCGGCGCGTTGCAGTTGCTGGCCGAGGCGCTGCTGGAGGCGACCGACGCCGAAGAGGGTGAAGCCAGCCCTGATCCGGCGGCGGCCCGGCGTTTCGCCGAGCGCATCCAGAAGGAGTCCACCCGTCTCGGGCGGCTCGTCAGCGAACTGCTGGAGCTGTCGCGCCTGCAGGGCGCCGAGCCGCTGCCCGAGCCGCAGCCGGTCGTGGTCGACCGGGTCATCGCGGAGGTCATCGACCGCACGCGTACGCCGGCCTCGGCCAAGGACATCGAGGTGCTGTTCAGCGGCGAGCGGGAGCTCATCGTGTACGGGAGCGAAGGCCAGCTGGTGACGGCCGTGACGAACCTGGTCGAAAACGCCATCGCGTACTCGCCGGAGAGCACCCGCGTCAAGGTGAGTACCCGCACGACCGCCGACAGTGTGGAGATATCGGTTGTCGATCAGGGGATCGGCATCGAGCCGCGCGACCTGGACCGGATCTTCGAGCGGTTCTACCGGGCCGACAGGGCGCGCTCCCGCGCGACCGGCGGCACCGGCCTCGGCCTGGCTATCGTCAAGCACATCGCCACCAACCACGCCGGCCGCGTCGACGTGACCAGTACCGTCGGTGTCGGATCGACGTTCACCTTGCGGCTTCCTGGCCGTCCCCCGGAGGCCTCTCTGCCGCTACCGCAGTCGGTTGAGATCAAGTCGAATTCGATTGTTTAGGAAGGACCGGACGTTGTCGCGAGTACTGGTGGTTGAGGACGAGGAATCGTTCTCCGATGCCCTGTCATACATGCTGCGCAAGGAGGGCTTTGAAGTCTCCGTGGCGGCGACCGGCACGGAGGCGATGACCGAGTTCGACCGCACCGGGGCCGACATCGTGCTGCTGGACCTGATGCTGCCAGAGATGTCGGGCACCGAGGTGTGCCGGCAGTTGCGTGCCAAGTCGCACGTGCCGATCATCATGGTGACCGCCCGCGACAGCGAGATCGACAAGGTCGTCGGGCTTGAGCTCGGCGCGGACGACTACGTGACGAAGCCGTACTCGCCCCGCGAACTCGTGGCCCGCATCAGAGCGGTGCTGCGCAGGCAGGCCGGCGACGCCGCCGAACTCGCCCCGCCGACCCTGTCGGCCGGGCCGGTGCGCATGGATACCGACCGGCACGTGGTGACCGTCAGCGGCGACGCCGTGCAGTTGCCGCTCAAGGAGTTCGAACTGCTCGAGTTGCTACTGCGCAACGCCGGACGCGTACTCACCCGCGGGCAGCTCATCGACCGGGTATGGGGTGCCGACTACGTCGGCGACACCAAGACCCTGGATGTGCACGTCAAGCGGTTGCGCTCCAAGATCGAGCCGGAGCCGTCGACCCCACGCTACATCGTCACCGTGCGGGGACTCGGGTACAAGTTCGAGGCCTGAGGCTTGAACAAAGCGTCGCGAACTCCTGCGTGGTAGCAGTGGGCGGCGCTGAAGCGGTCAGGCTCCGGGCGGTGACGCGGGGTGCTTGGCCACCAGGCCCAGTGCGTTCCGGGCCACGCACATCTCCGCGAGCTTCCCGTACGCCGGCTTGCCGATCAACGCCGTCAACTCCGGCTCGTACTCCTCGTACATCGGTTTGGTGCCGACATGCGCCTCTGGTGAGGAGGTGCACCACCAGTGCAGGTCGTGGCCGCCCTCGCCCCAGCCCCGGCGATCGAACTCACCGAGCACCGACAACAGCACCTTCGAGCCGTCCGGACGCTTGATCCACTCCTGGTCGCGGCGGATGGGCAGTTGCCAACAGACATCCGGCTTGTACTCGAGCGGGTGCACCCCGTCGCGCAGCGCCTGCGCGTGCAGCGCACAGCCGCCCCCGCCCGGGAACGAGGCGTCGTTGAGGAAAACGCACGGCTGGTCCGGACCGCGGGTGGCGGTGCGCCGCGCCGGGGTCTCGCCGTCGATCGTGTCCATCTCCGTGTAGTTCTTGAACCCGCGACGGAAGTGCTGCCAGGTCTCCGGCGTCAGCTTCTTCACCGACGCGCGTACCCGCTTCTCGTCGTCGGAGTCCGTGAAGAACGCGCCGTGCGAGCAGCAACCGTCCTCGGCGCGGCCGCCGGCGATCCCGTGGCAGCCACGGGCGAAGATGCAGGTCCACCGGGACAGCAGCCAGGTCAGATCCGCGCGGATCAGATGCGCCGGATCCGCCGGATCCATGAATTCCACCCACTCACGCGGGAAGTCCAGCCCGACTTCACGGCTGCGCGGGTCGTCCGGCTTGTCTGTCTGGACCATAATCTCCACCACCACGTCGCCTACGGTACGCGGCTACCCTGCGGGATCTACGGTATGCGGATGCGACTCGGCGTACTTGATGTCGGTTCTAACACCGTCCACCTGCTCGTGGTTGATGCTCATCACGGTGCGCACCCCTGGCCGGCGTACTCGGAGAAGGCCGAACTCCGGCTCGCCGAGAAGATCGACTCGGCTGGCAAACTGAGCCGCGTGGGCGCCGACGCGCTGGTGGAGGCCGTGGCCAAGGCCCGTGACGCCGCTGCGAGCTACGAGACGAAGGACCTGCTGGCCTTCGCCACCTCCGCGGTCCGCGACGCGACCAACTCCCCGGCGGTCCTGCAGCGGGTGCGCGACGAGACCGGCGTCGACCTGCAGGTGCTCTCGGGTGAGGCCGAGGCGATCATGACGTTTCTCGCCGTCCGGCGCTGGTACGGCTGGTCGGCCGGGCAGCTGCTCGTACTCGACATCGGAGGCGGCTCGCTGGAGATGGCGTCGGGCATCGACGAGGAGCCCGCCGTGGCGCTGTCGCTGCCACTCGGCGCCGGGAGGCTCACCCGCGAACGCCTGCGCGGGGATCCGCCGTCCGCGGCACAGGTCGACAAGCTGTGCGAATACGTTGACGAGCAGATCGGCAAAGTGGTGGGGAAGCTGCCCGAGCGCTGGGACCGGACGGTTGTGACCTCCAAGACGTTCCGCACCCTGGGCCGCCTCGCCGGTGCCGCGCCGTCGAGCGCGGGTCGGCAGGTGCCCCGGCGACTTACTCTCGACGGCCTGCATCAGGTGCTCGGCTTCATCCGCCGGATGCCGTCCGCCGCGCTCGCCGAGATGGAGGGGGTAAGCGCCAGCCGGGCACACCAGTTGCTCGCGGGAGCGGTCGTCGCCGAGACGGTAATGCGCAGATTGGGCATCGAAGCTGTCGACGTGTGCCCGTGGGCCCTGCGCGAGGGGGTGATCCTACGCCGCCTCGACGTCCTCGCGGCGTGAGTTCACCGCAGCCGTCCGGCGTCAGCCATTAGTGGGTGCGTGCGGGCTCCGTCGTGGCCACGACGGTTAGGCTGAAGCGGTGACGCCCGTTCTGCTCTCCACCTCCTCCGTGTTCCCCGAACCGACCGCCGCAGCCTTCGAGGTGGCGGCAACGCTCGGCTACGACGGGCTGGAAGTCATGGTGTGGAACGACGCTGTCAGTCAGGACGCGGGGGCGCTACGCGGGCTTTCCGAGCACTACGGGGTCCCGGTCTTGTCGGTGCACGCACCGTGCCTGCTGGTGACCCAGCGGGTGTGGAGCGCCGATCCATGGGAGCGGCTGCGGCGCGCCGCCGAGCTGGCCGAGACCCTCGGGGCACCGACCGTCGTGGTGCACCCCCCGTTCACCTGGCAGCGCGACTACGCCCGCGGGTTCACGGCGGGGCTGCGCCGGGCCGCCGCGATTCACCCGTCGATCCGGTTCGCGATCGAGAACATGTACCCGGTGCGCATGGCCGGCAGGGAGTTCGTGCCCTACTCGCCGGGGTGGGACCCGACGGTCGCGGGGTTCGACGACTACACCCTGGACCTGTCGCACTGTGCCGCGTCGCGTACGAATGCTCTCGTGATGGCCGATGCCATGGCTGACCGGCTCACCCACGTGCATCTCGGCGACGGCACCGGTGAAGGCCGCGACGAGCACCTGGTGCCCGGCCGGGGCTCGCAGCCCTGCGCCGAACTGCTGGAGTCGCTCGTGCAGCGCGGCTTCCGTGGGTCGGTAGCGGTGGAGGTCTCCACCCGCCGATCGACCAGCCGCGCCGAGCGCGAGGCCGATCTCGCCGAATCACTGGCGTTCGCCCGGCAGCACCTGGCGACACCGTCCACCGTGGACGCCTGAGATCCGGGCCGACGCGCGACGGTCAGGCGACGGTCGCGGGGTGGCGGATCGGCGACCCCGCTGTGGTCGCCGATCCGGGGTCCGTGACCGGGCCGGGGTCCGCGATCGGGACGGGGTCCGACTCCGCGGCCCGCTTCCGGGCCCGGTGGGCGGCCACGTGCGAGCGGGTGGCGCAGCGCTCGGAGCAGAAGCGGCGGCAGCAGTTCGACGAGGTGTCGAGGTACACGTTGCCGCAGCGCTCGTCGGCGCAGATGCCGAACCGGGAACTCCCGTGCTCGCACAGCCACACCGCGAGCCCCCACGCCGCTCCGGCCAGGTACTCGGAGCTGACCGCCGAGCCCCGTCCGGTCACGTGCATGTGCCAGTCGCTGCTCTCGTGGCCGGAGATCCGCGGCCGAATCGGGTACGCCTCGAGTAGCGCGTTCAACTCTTCGACCGCTTCGGCGTCGCGGCCGGCGGAACCGTGCTCGAACACGTCCCGCAGGCGCTTCTGGGCACGCTTGATCGCGTTGAAATCCCGTTCGGTGGCTTCCTCAGCCATCCATTCCTGCTCGCCGAACAGCTCCATCAGGTCGGCCAACTCCGCAAGCGGTGCGTTGACGATGTCGACGGCCGTCCGGGCGTACGCGTCGAAGTCCACGCGACAAAGGTAGACAAGAAATACGCGGGGCCCTAGTCCACCCGTCACTATGTGCGTCAGAAACCGGGCGTATCAGTCCGTATCAGGCCGGCGATTTCGCGCCGCCCCTCGATTCTGCCGCCGATGGCGGAGCGTGACCCGCCGTCGGCGTCGCGTGCAGCCGTCGGGGCAGGTGGGCCGGGGCGGGCGATACGCTCTGCTCATGTTCCGATCGGTCATCCTTGCCGCCGCTGGGTCTTCCCAGGTAGAGCGGATCGTCCAGAGCGTGCCACTGAGCCGCAGCGTCGTCAGCCGGTTCGTCGCGGGTACCGGAGGCGACGACGCCCTGCGCGTGACCCGCGAGCTCATCGGCGACGGGCTGGCGGTGACGCTGGACTACCTGGGCGAGGACACCATGACGCCGGCCGATGCCGAGGCGACGCGGGACGAGTACGTCAGGATGCTCGATGGGCTCGCCGCCGGGGAGCTGACCCCGGCCGCAGAGGTGAGCGTGAAGCTGTCCGCCCTCGGCCAGGCGTTCGACGAGAAGCTCGCCGAGGAGCACGCCCGGTCGATCTGCGCCAAGGCCTCCGAAGCCGGGACCACGGTCACCTTCGACATGGAGGACCACACCACGACCGACTCGACGCTGGATATCTTGGCACGGCTGCGCCAGGACTTCCCGACCGTCGGGGTCGCCCTTCAGGCATACCTTCGGCGTACCGAGGCGGACTGCCGTGAATTGGCGGTGCACGGGTCGCGGATCCGGCTGTGCAAGGGCGCCTATGCCGAACCCGAGTCGGTGGCCTACCAGTCCCGCCTCGACGTCGACAAGTCTTACGTGCGCTGCATGAACATCCTGATGTCCGGCGACGGGTACCCGATGATCGCCAGCCACGACCCGCGGGTGGTGGCGATCGCGGAGGACCGGGCGACGTGGTTCGACCACTCGCCCGACGAATTCGAATTTCAGATGCTGTACGGGGTGCGGCCGGACGAGCAGCTGCGACTGGCCAAGGCCGGGTACACCGTGCGGGTCTACGTGCCGTACGGCACCCAGTGGTACGGGTACCTGATGCGCCGGTTGGCCGAGCGTCCGGCCAACGTCGCGTTCTTCGCGAGGGCCCTTCGTTCACGGAGCTGACCGGCGCTCATCAGCTTCCGTCTTCAGAGAGCGCGGTGAGTCCGTATCGCGTAGCGTCCAACCGTGACCGAGGAGGAGCTCGATCCGGCGGCCGTTCCGGCTGGTCCGGTCGCGCCGGGGCCATTGACGCAACCACCGCTCGCGCTACCCGCCGAGTACCTGGTGGGAAGCCGCAGCCCTCGGCGTGGTCTGCTCGTCCGGCTCGGACTCGGCTTGGCGGCGCTACTCGGGCTGCTCGGCGGTCCGGGCGTGATGGCGGTTGGTCGTAGCTGGTGGCAGCCGCTTGACCCGGCCGCGTTGACGATGAGGCCACAGTCCCCGCAGGGGGACGCCGGTGAGGGCGGGGCGGCCGTGTCCGTGCAGCCGACCCGCGCCCCGGCGACGGCCCGTCATTCCGGCATCCGCGCCCAGTTGCAGCTGGTACTCGATGCGCAGGCGGCAGCGCTGCTGCGCGGTGACGAGACGGCCTTCCTCGCGCCGGCCGAGCCGGGCAACGAGGTGCTCCTCGGTGACCTGCGTCGGCGCTTCGGCATCCTGCGAGCCATGGACATCGCCGGCTGGACCGAGACGCTCGGCGGTGAGCCGGAGCCGGCGGACGGCGGCTGGCGGGCGACCGTGCGGATCGGGTACTGCTTCGTCGTCCGCGGGTGCGAGCCGGTGACGGTGCCGGTGGCCACGCGCTGGGCAGCGGGCAACGGGCCGGTGAGCCTGGTCGAGTTCGGGACTTCGGGCACGTCCGACCTGGGGCCCCGACCGTGGGAGGTCAGCGACCTACGGGTGGCGGTGGGGTCCCGGGTGGTGGTCGCCGCCGCGCCCCGGTACGCGGGTCGCGTGCCGGCGCTGCTCGCCGCCGCGGAGGAGGCGGCAGCGGTCGCCGACCGGTACGCCCACTGGGCCGCGAAGCCCGACCGGTACCTCGTCTATCTCGCCAGCCCGGAGGACTGGGTCAGCTGGTACGGGGTGCACCAGGCGCAGTGGGTCGCCGGGTACGCCATGCCGATCACGCAGCGCCACACCGAGATCGTGCTGAACGGTCAGCGGGTCACCACCGACGAGGTCGTCGACACCTTGCGCCACGAATTCGCGCATGTGGTGACGCTGGCCGACGTGCGCCGCGACTACTCCGGGCATTGGTGGCTGGTCGAGGGCATCGCCGAGTACGTGCGGATGGTAGGGCGGCCGCTGAGCGAGTACGAACTGCTGAGCGCGTCACGTTGGTATGTGCGAGCCGGTAACCCAACCGATGTGCCCGCGCTGACCGAGCCGACGGCGAGCGCATCGACCGAGGAGGCGAGCGGCCGTTACGGTGTGGCGTTCCTCTCTGTCCGGTGGCTCGCCGAGCGTTTCGGTGAGGAGAAGATGCTGCACTTCTTCGACCAGGTTGTGCGCGAGGGGGTGGCACCGCTGTACGCGGCGGCCGCCACGTTCGGCGTCGACTGGAGCGAGATCACCGATGAGTGTGCCGGGTACGTGCGGCAGAACCTGAGTTGAGCCTCTTTCGAGGGCCACGAAGGCATCGCCGGGCGTTGTGCTGTTATGAGCAGCGAAACGATGGCCTGAGCCTGTTTTCCGATCTCGTCAGGTGCCGGCTACCCTGGACCCGCCATTAACTCCACGTGTCACCGCCGTTCAAGGCGACGGCTGACACCCACAAGTACCTGATAAGGGGACAGTCGTATGGGCTCGGTGGTCAAGAAGCGCCGCAAGCGCATGGCCAAGAAGAAGCACCGCAAGCTGCTGCGCAAGACCAGGGTCCAGCGTCGTCGCCTCGGCAAATGACCTCCATGCGGGGCGTCGGCGCGTACCTTTGATCGGTACGTGCCCGCGCTCCGTGGGTAAGTCATAGACGTTCGCCCACCGCACCGGGCCTTCCAGGCGGGGGGGGCCGCGACACTATGCACAGCCGGAGGGATCGTGAGCGAGCGTAGCGAGCGAACCGATGGCTCTGTGCGTCGCGAATGCATCGCTGAGCGCAGCGAGGCGATCATATGAGCGAGCGTAGCGAGCGAACCGATGGCTCTGTGCGTCGCGGGAGCACGCCCAAGGTCGTCCTGGTCACCGGAGTGGCCCGCCATCTCGGCGCGCAGGTCGCCGCTCGGCTCGCCGCCGATCCGAGGGTCGAGCGGGTCATCGGCGTGGACTTCACCGCGCCGCCCGCCGAGTTGGTGCGCCTGCTCAACGGTGTCGAACTGCACCGGGTCGACCTTCGTAACCCGGAGATCGCCCGGTTGCTCGGCGACGAAGGCGTGGAGGCGGTGGCGCACCTGGCGATCACGACCGCCGTCGACTATCAGTCGGGTGGTCGCGGTGCGACCAAGGAATTCAACGTCATCGGCACGATGCAGTTGCTCGCGGCCTGCCAGCAGGCGCCTGATCTACGCAAGCTGGTGATCCGGTCGTCCACGGCGGCGTACGGAGCGTCCTTTCGTGACCCGGCGGTCTTCACCGAGGACACCGAGCCACGCGAGGCGCCGCGCGGCGGTTACGGCCGTGATGTGCTTGACATCGAGGGGTATGTGCGCGGCTTTCGCCGCCGCTGCCCCGACGTCGTGGCGACGGTGCTGCGGTTCGCGCCGTTCATCGGTGAGAGCGCCGGCACCCGGCTCAACCGGTACTTCGCGCTGCCCGTCGTGCCCACCGTGCTGGGCCGCGATCCGCGGCTGCAGTTCATCCACGTCGACGACGCGCTCGAGGTGCTGTACCGGGCGATCGTGGAACGACACCCCGGCACGTACAACGTCGCCGGCGCCGGAGTGCTCACGCTGTCGCAGGCGATCCGGCGGGCCGGCCGGATCGCGTTGCCGGTCGTCGAACCGGGCCTGTCGGCGGTGGCCGGGTTCGCCAAGAGTTCGGGAGTCCTGGATTTCTCCCTTGACCAGCTCGACCTGTTCGTACACGGTCGAGTGGTGGACACCAGTCGGCTGATCGAGGAGTTCGGTTTCGAACCGCGCTCCACCCCGACCGCGTTCGACAACTTCATCCGCGGTGCCGGCTTCGGTCCGCTGGGGCCCGACACGGTACGCGCGGCGGAGCAGGCGATCTTGGACCGTATCCGGCGGGTCCGGGGCGCTGTGGAAGGAAACTCGTGAGCGAGCGAACCGAGCGCGCATTCCCGGCGTCGGACACCCCGCCCACGTCCGAGGCGGACGTCTGGGACCAGCGGGTCGCGGGCCTGCTGTCGCTGCTGCGTCATCGCCTCACCGGTGACTACGAGGTCGACGAGTTCGGCTTCGACAAGCAGCTCACCGAGTCGGTTTTCCTTCCCCTGCTGCGCCCGCTGTACCGCTCCTGGTTCCGGGTCGAGACGTACGGCGCGAAGCACCTACCCGAGAACGGGGCGGCGCTGATCGTGGCCAACCACTCGGGCACGGTCGCACTCGACGCGGTGATGTTGGCGGTCGCCGTCCACGACGAGCATCCGGCCAACCGTTTTCTGCGCCTGCTCGGCGCCGACTTCGTCTTCCGGATGCCGGGGCTGTCCGAGGTGGCGCGCAAGTCCGGCAGTACCCTCGCCTGCAACCCGGACGCGGAACGGCTGCTGCGCGCCGGCGAGATGGTCGGTGTGTTCCCGGAGGGCTTCAAGGGCGTCGGGAAGCCCTTTGCCGATCGATACAAGCTGCAACGCTTCGGCCGTGGCGGATTCGTCTCGGCGGCGCTGCGGACCGGTACACCGATCATCCCGGTGTCGATCGTCGGCGCCGAGGAGACCTATCCGTTGATCGGCAACATCCGGCCGCTGGCACGCCTGCTGGGTACGCCCTACTTTCCGGTGACGCCGTTGTTCCCGTGGCTGGGGCCGTTCGGCCTGGTGCCGCTGCCGAGCAAGTGGCTGATCGAGTTCGGCGAGCCGATCAGCACCGAGGACCTGGTCGACCAGGCTGACGACCCGATGGCCGTGTTCAACCTCGCCGACCAGGTACGCGAGACGATCCAGCAGACCCTGCACCGCCTACTGGAGCGCCGTCCCGACCCCTGGTCGGCCTGATCGGCGCGGTCAGGAGAGCGTGGCCAGATCCAGCGCGTGCCACACAAGAGCCTCGTTGTCTCCGGTGGACCAGCCCAGTACGCCGCCGCGGGTGAAGACCACGCCCACGCCCTGGGACACCATGACGGTGCGGTCCTTGGCGGCGTCGTAGATCATCAACTGCTGACTGCTGGCGGGGGAGCCGGTCGCACCGCTCTGCGAGAGGACCTCGAATCGATTGAGCAGCGCCACGTCCGCGGTGGCCGCGCTGGCTTGCGCTCCGGCCATCCGCCGACGTGCGGTCCCGTCCACGCGCATCAGGTCGACGCGGGCCGGGCCGCCGGTGCCGCTGAGGACCAGTACCCGACACCAGCCCGGGGTGCAGGTGAGCAACTCGGCCTGAGCGGCGGGCACGTGCATTTTCCGGCCACTCGCCAGGTCGAACAGGTCGACCGGGCCGGCCTGGCCGCTGCCCGCGCTGACCAGCCAGGGCCACGTCGACAGCGAGAACGCGCCCGGCACCTTACGGATGTCCACGGTGCCGCCGGCCAGCGCGACCGAGCGGATCTCGGTGATGACCTGGGCGCTGCGGCCGGCGGCGGCCCAGTACACCCGGCCGTCGGCGACGACCAGGTCGTACTGGGAGTTGAAGAAGATGGCGTCGCCGGTGTCCGCGGTCACCGTCACGGCCGGCGCGGCGGTACGCCAGTTGACCTTCCACAGCCGGGTCTCGGCATGCCCGGTGGCGTCGGCCGTGGACTCGGCCCAGACCACCTCGTCGCCGCTTGACACGAACCCGGCGAATTGCGGATTGCGGTCGGCGGGCACCCGGTGCAGCTCGCGTGGCTGTCCGGCGCCCGTCCGCAACAGGATTCGCACGGCGGCCCTGTCAGGCGTCAGTGCGGAGCCGACCGAGGTCTGCGGGTCGAGGTACAGCAGCGGGGTGTACGCCGCGCCGTCGGTCAGTAGTCCCGGCGTATCGGACGGGCGTGCGTTCGGCCAGGCCTGCGCGAGGGTCGGCAACGACGATGTGGTGGCGGCGGATGCGGAGGTCGCCCGCCGAGGCGGCGAGCCGGCCAGGAAGACCCCGGCCGCGACGAGCGCCACAGCCAGGCTGATCACCCCCGACAACCGGTGCCATCGCGCAGCGCGAGCAACAGCTAGCGCAGTCGCAAGCCAGCTACGCGGTGCGTTCACCGCCCGATGCGTCCCATCAGGAAGCGGTTCTCGTGTGTGCCATGGCGTCGCCGTGCGAGGGCCAGGCCGGCCACGAGGGCGCCAGCTGCCACCGCGGTGCCCATGGCGGCGGGCACGGCAACCTTCGCGGCCTTGCGCCCGGTGCGGAAGTCACGGATCTCCCAGCCGCGCCGACGGGCCTCGTTGCGCAGTGCGGAGTCGGGATTGACGGCCACCGCGTGGCCGACGGCGGACAGCATGGGGATGTCGTTGACCGAGTCGCTGTAGGCCGAGCAGCGCGTCAGGTCGAGACCCTCCACGCCGGCCAGGGCGTTGATCGCCTCGACCTTGGCCGGGCCGTGCATCATGGCGCCGACCAGGCGCCCGGTGTAGTGGCCGTCGCGCACCTCGGCGACGGTGCCGACCGCACCGGTGAGGCCGAGCCGCTTCGCGATCACCCGGCCCAGCTCCACCGGGGCGGCGGTGACCAGCCAGACGCGCTGGCCGGCGTCAAGGTGCATCTGCGCCAATGCCCGGGTGCCGCCCCAGATGCGTTCGGCCATGAGCTCGTCGAAGATCTCCTCGCTCAGCCGTTCCAGATCGTCCACGCGCCAGTCGGCCACGAACGCCAGGGCGGCGTCTCTGGCCGCTGAGACGTCATCGGCGTCCTCGGAGGCCAGCAGCCGGAACTTGAGCTGTTGCAGCCCGAAGCGCAGCAGGTCACCCGTGGTGAAGTACTTGCGGGAAGCCAGGCCGCGGGCCAGGTAGTAGATCGAGGCGCCCTGCATCATCGTGTTGTCGACGTCGAAGAACGCGGCCGCGGTGGGATCGGCCGGTACGGTGAGCGCTGCCTCGACCTCCGCCGCCGCCCAGCCCGCGAGCGGTTCGACCACCTTCGTCGACGCAGCGCCGGCGCGTGACTTCCGGCGGCTCTGGATCCGGCTCGCCATGCTCTCGCCCCCTCTCCGGCATCCCGGCGGCCGGCCGGCCGCCCCTGTGAGGGTATCCGTCCCATAGCGGGTCGTGGGTTGACGACAGGCCGATACGTGACGGACATACGCCGACGCACCCGGTGGAGAACGGTGAACGGGCGCCCGGCGGAGTGCTGGACGCCCATCGACGTGCGATCGCCCTAGCCGATGCCCAGCAGTCGCCCCACCCGGTCCAGGAGACTGTCGCCTGTCTGCTTGCCACCCTGCGACGTAGCGGTGGGGGAGGCCGGTGCAGCCAGCCCTGTCCCAGCGGTGCCGCTTGACCTCGGCGTGGATGAG
>JAOPWA010000024.1 GCA_025965915.1 Dactylosporangium sp.
ATGAGTGAGCAGGGTCGCCTGAAGGTCTTCCTGGTCGACGACCACGGAATGTTCCGCGCCGGGGTCCGCGCCGAGTTGGGTGTCCACGTCGACGTGGTGGGGGAGGCCGGGTCGGTCAGCGAAGCCGTGACCGGCATCTCGCGTACGGAGCCGGACGTAGTCCTGCTCGACGTGCACATGCCCGATGGCGGCGGCCGGGCGGTCCTCGACGCGATGCGGCGTACCCACCCGCAGGTCCGGTTCCTCGCGCTGTCGGTCTCCGACGCGGCGGAGGACGTGATCGGCCTGATCCGGGCGGGTGCGCGCGGGTACGTGACGAAGACGATCTCACCGGACGAGCTGGCCGCGGCCGTGCGCCGGGTGGCCGACGGCGATGCTGTGTTCAGCCCACGGCTCGCCGGGTTCGTCCTCGACGCGTTCTCCGCCCGCCCCGATGCGCAGCTGACCGATCCCGAGCTCGATCAGTTGACCAACCGCGAGCGCGAGGTGCTGCGGCTGCTGGCGCGCGGGTACGCGTACAAAGAGATCGCCAAGGAGCTGTACATCTCGATCAAGACAGTCGAGACACACGTCTCGAACGTGCTGCGCAAGCTGCAGATGTCCAACCGGTACGAGCTGTCGCGCTGGGCGGCCGACCGGCGCCTGGTGTGAGGCCTTGATCCGGTCTGCCACAGTATGACGGTGGATGCGCTCACGGTACGGGGGTTGAGCCGCAGCTTTGGTGAGCTGCTGGTGCTCGACGACGTCAGCTTCTCCGTCGCGCCGGGGCAGGTCGCCGTCGTGTTCGGCCCCAACGGCTCCGGCAAGACCACCCTGCTGCGCTGCGTCGTCGGTGCCGACCGTGCCGACGGTGGCGAGGTGCTGCTGGAAGGGCGCCGGCTGGACGAGACCGACCCGTGGACGCGGTCCGTCGTCGCGGCGGCTCTCGACGACATCGACTTCTTTCCGGACCTGTCCGTGGTCGAGCACCTGGAGTTGCTGGCCTTCGCCCACGGCGGCGGAGCGGACCCCGTCGAGGAGGTCCTGGCCGAGTTGGGGCTCGAGGCGGCGCGCGACCAACTGCCCGCCACCCTCTCCAGCGGCCAGCGGCGCCGCCTCGCGCTGGCGTCGTGCTTCGTGCGCCCGCGCCGCCTGCTCGTACTCGACGAGCCGGAGCAGCGCCTCGACGTGCGCGGACGGGCCTGGCTGGCCGACCGCCTGCGGCGCGAGAAGGCGGCGGGCACGGCGGTACTCATGGCGTCGCATGACGACGAGCTGATCGAGGCGGTCGCCGACGCGCGGATCGAGATCGGCGAGTGACCGCTTCGCCGGTCAGCGTGCCGACCGTCCGGCAGTTGCGGGTACGGCTGCGCCAGACTCGGCGGGGCCACCACAGCCGATCGCTCGGCGACTTCCTCACCGACCTCTACATCCTCGCGTGGTTCGTGCTCATGTACGGCGGGGTGCTCGTCAAGGTCGGCCGCGACTACCTGCACTCACCGTCGGGCGGGCGGGCCGACGCGGGCGAGCGGTACTGGATCTGCGTCGCCGCCGTGCTGGCCGGTGCCGGCCTGGCCTGGCAGGGGCTGCGGATGGTGGGGCCGCTGCTGGTCACCCCCGCGGCGCAGACCTGGGCCGTCAGCGCTCCGATCGATCGCCGGGCCTGGCTGCTTCCGCGTTTCGGCGTGCTGACCGCGGCGGCTGCGGTCGGTATCGCCGCTCTCGGTGCGAGCGCTGCGGCGATGGGTGCGGCCCGCGACCTCGCCGACCTCGGCTGGGCGGCGCTCGCCGGCGCGAGCTGTGGTGTGGCCGGCGCCGCGTTGAGCGTGGTCGCACAGGGAGCCCGGCAGGGACGCCGTTGGCCACGCCTGCCGGGTGTCGCGCTGACGGGGGGCGGTGCGACCGTTGCCATCGTGGTGGTCGCCGCACATTTCGCCGGCCGCCATCTCGGCCACCCGCTGGTGCGGCCGCTCACCGCCGCGATCGCCGGCGCCGGGCTACCGCTGGCGGTGGCCGCCACGACCTTCGGGGCACGCGCCCTGCCCCGCGTCGACCGGGCCACCCTCACGACGGGAGCCCAGTTCGCCACCGCCGCCGTCACGGCTGCCGTCTGGCTTGATCCTTCGCTGCTCGCCGGAGTGCTTGAAAGTCGCAGGTGGCGCGGTATCGGTCGGGTGCGAAGTCGGCCGTTCCGGCCCGGGGGCCGGTGGTGGGCACTGCTCCAGGCCGACGTGCGCCGGCTGTACCGGCATCCGAGCGCGATCGTGACGTGGAGCGCCCTGGTGCTGGGGCAGTACGCCGTGGCCGTGGCGCTGCCCTCGGTCGCGGGAGTGACCCATGTGATCGGTGCCTACCTGGCCGCCGACCGGTTGACGGGTGGCCTGCGTACGCTGAGCCGCTCTCCCGGCCTTCGGCGCGCGCTCGGCGGCAGTGAGACCGCGCTGCGCCTAGTCCATCTGGTCGTCCCGGCGGTCGGCGCGGCCCTGTGGTGGCTGATCACCGTGCCGGTCGGTGGAGCGCACCTCGGCGGCGTGGAGATCCTGCTGGTCGCCGGTGTGGTCGGTGCGGTCTACCGGGCCGCCACCCGGCCGCCGATGGTCCACGGCGGGGCCGTCGTGGAGACGCCCTTCGGGCTGATCCCGGTCGACCTGCTGCGTCAGCTCACCCGCGGGCTGGACGTACTCGCCGTACTCGTCATCGCCCAGACGCTACTGACGTAGTGGGTCATTCGGTCCGGATGATCGTGAACGCCTCTGCCAGGTGTCCCTCCGGGAGGCCCTTCGCCGTCGCCAGCGTGGCGTGCCGCTCCCGCAGCATCGACGCGAACCCCTCGAGGTGACTGACCTGCGACACGTGCGCTTCGAGGGCCGCCAGCTTGCGATCGAACGTGTCGGTGATGTCGACGACGTGGTCCGGGTCGGGACCGCCCGCGTACCACACTTCGCGAACGGTCCAGGCCCGCAGGCCGTGGTCGCGCAGCAGTTCCGGGAACGCGAACGGGTTGCGCGAGTCCGGGTAAACCGCACAGGTGGTCGCCTCGCCCACCGCGAGGTGGTCGGGGTGGCTCGGGCCGGCGATCCTTTCCCAGCGGCGCAGCGGGGAGTTCGTCAGGATCCGGTCGGGCCGGAATCGTCGGATCGCTGCCGTGATGTCTTGGCGTAGCTGCAGCGACGCGGTCACCGTGCCGTCCGCGTACCCGTCCAGGAACTCCACCTGCTTGACCCCGACGGCGCCCGCGGCCGCGCGTTGCTCGGCCTCACGGATGATCGGCATCTCCTCGCGCGGCGTGTCGTCGAAGCCGCCGGCGTCACCGCGGGTGACCAGTAGGTATGCCACCTCCAGGCCTTCGTCGACCCAGCGTGCCACGGTGCCGGCGGAGCCGAAGTCGACGTCGTCGGGGTGGGCGAGGACACACAGCACACGCTGGACGTCAGGGAGCGGCTCTGCCGAGGGTGGGAAGGTCACGGCAATTGAGCTTACGTTGGCCTGGCCCGGCGCCGATGTCGGCTCGTCCGTTCGGCGCACTCGCCGTTACAGCGGGCCGCGGCCGGCGCGGAGGATGAGCAGTGCGAGTTGGACGCCGTCCTCGCCGAGGACCGCGCGGAAGCGATCGAGAATCTGGCGCTCCCGGGCGAGGACGAGACGGGTGCCGCCGGATGCGACCCGGGTCTTGCCGACCTCCTGGGACAGGGCGGCCCGCTCCTGCCACAAGCGGATAATCGTCTCGTCGATCTCGTCAATACGGGTACGCAGCGACGAGATGTGCGCGTCGGGGGAGCTTGCCCCTGACTCGGCGTTGGATGCGTCGGCGGCGTTGTCGTTCATGGCGTCCACGGTGGTCGCGGCCATTTCTTCAGTCCCATTCTCGCGGTATGGGCCTCGTGCTCGTCCCGGAACGGAAAACGCCCCGGGCTTCGGAGCCCGGGGCGTCGGTAGGTCTAAGTTCAGGCGCGACCTACGGCTGCCGGACTCCCGGAGCCGTAAAAAAAGTAGTAGCGCGCTTCTGAACTCACGTTGCCGAGTATGCCACGGCTACCCCCGCCTGTGGGAAGACCCGACCAGTTAGTGAGAAGCCGCTCCCGTTTTGCTCCCGGCCGCCCGTGGAGTCCGCCCATCTCAAGATCCGCCGCAAGAAGTCATTTATTGCGGTCTCAGTCCTCGGGTTAGCAGCAAAAAGTCACTTCTTGCGCGGATCTTGGGCCACGTGGGGGTGGGCGTCGGCCACGTGAGCGCGGGTGCGGCGAGACGGCGGCGAGACGGCGTGGCGGGCGCGGGCTGGGTGGGGCGCGGGTTCCTGGCGGGCCTGTCGTCGCCGGATCGTCGGACCGCCGGCATAGACTCGCCGTGCGATGCACGCTCTCTTCGAGAACCCCCAGATTCCGGTCCGGTCCGACGCCCCCGCGCGCGGCGCGCACCGGAGCCCCAGCCATGATCCGCAGCGTCTGCTCGACGGACTCAACGACCCGCAGCGGGCTGCCGTGACCCACCGAGGCGCGCCTCTGCTCATCGTCGCAGGCGCCGGGTCCGGTAAGACCCGCGTGCTCACCAACCGGGTCGCATACCTGCTCGCGTCCGGTGACGTGCATCCGGGCGAGATCATCGCGATCACCTTCACCAACAAGGCCGCGGGCGAGATGAAGGAGCGGGTCGCCGCGCTCGTCGGCGGGCGCGCCCGCATGATGTGGGTGTCGACGTTCCACTCCGCGTGCGTTCGGATCCTGCGCGCCGAGCATGAGCACGCCGGCCTGAAGAGCACCTTCTCGATCTACGACGCCGACGACTCCCGCCGCCTGATGACGCTGGTGGCCCGCGAGCTCGACCTGGATCCGAAGCGGTTCCCGGCGCGCGGGCTCGCCGCGCAGGTGTCCAACCTCAAAAACGAGCTGGTCGGGCCGGAGGCGGCGGCCGCGAACGCGTCCGGACCGCAGCAGCGCACCGTCGCCGAGGCGTACGCGCTCTACCAGCAGCGGCTGGGCGAGGCGCAGGCGCTCGACTTCGACGACCTGATCATGCGTACCGTCCGGTTGCTGCAGGAGCACCCGCACGTGGCCGAGTCCTACCGTCGGCGCTTCCGGCACGTGCTCGTCGATGAGTACCAGGACACCAACCATGCGCAGTACACCCTGATCAAAGAGCTTGTCGGTGACTCGGGGGAGCTGTGCGTCGTCGGTGACGCCGACCAGTCGATCTACGCGTTCCGCGGCGCGACCATCCGCAACATCATGGAGTTCGAGCGCGACTACCCCGACGCGCGCACGATCCTGCTGGAGCAGAACTACCGCTCCACCCAGACGATCCTTTCCGCCGCCAACGCCGTCATCGACCGCAACACCGAGCGCAAGCCCAAGCGGCTGTGGAGTGAGGAAGGCGCCGGCGAGCAGATCGTCGGATACGTCGCCGACACCGAGCACGCCGAGGCCGACTGGGCGGCCCGCGAGATCGACCGGCTCTGCGACGACCACGGGTTCCGGCCGGCCGACGTCGCAGTCTTCTACCGCACCAACGCTCAGTCCCGCGTGTTCGAAGAGGTGTTCATCCGGTTCGGGCTGCCCTACAAGGTGGTCGGCGGGGTGCGCTTCTACGAGCGCAAGGAGGTCCGGGACGCGCTGGGCTACCTGCGGTCGGTGGCCAACCCCGACGACACGGTGAACATCAGGCGGGTGCTCAATACTCCGCGTCGCGGCATCGGCGAACGGGCCGAGGCGTGCGTCGAGGCGCTGGCAGCCCGCGAGCGGATCTCGTTCGGTGCGGCGCTCGCCCGCGTCGACGAGGCGATCGGCGTCTCCACCCGGGCGGCCAACTCCATCAAGGACTTCGTCGCCCTTCTCGACTCGGTCCGCGAACAGGCCGCCACCGCTCCGCCCGAGGAGATCCTGGAAGCGTTGCTGCAGCGCAGCGGATACCTCGCCGAGCTGGAAGAGAGCCTCGACCCGCAGGACGCCGGCCGGGTGGAAAACCTCCAGGAGCTGGTGAGCGTCGCCCGGGAGTACACCGAGCGAGCCGCCGCGGCCGAGGAGGAGGCGTCGCTCGCCGGCTTCCTCGAGCAGGTCTCCCTGGTCGCCGACGCCGACCAGATCCCGTCTGACGACCCCGACCACCAGGGCGTCGTGACCCTCATGACCCTGCACACCGCCAAAGGGCTCGAGTTCCCGGTCGTCTTTCTGACCGGCCTGGAGGACGGTGTGTTCCCGCACCTGCGCTCGCTCGGCGACAAGCGCGAACTGGAGGAGGAGCGCCGCCTGGCCTACGTCGGGATCACCCGGGCCCGCAAGCGGCTCTACCTGTCGCGTGCGGTCACCCGTTCGGCGTGGGGCCAGCCGCAGTACAACCCGGCGTCGCGCTTCCTCGAAGAGCTGCCGGAGGATCTGGTGCGCTGGGAGCGCACCGACGCGTCATACACGAGCTGGTCCGGCGGTGGTGGTGGCGTCGGCGGCCGGGCGTCCGTAGTGGAGCGCAACACCCGCTTCGTGGGCGGCACCCCGAAGGCGGCGCAATTGGCGGAGCGGCTGGGCCTCGACGCCTCCAAGCTGTCGACGGCCAGCGAGCTGGCGAAGGCGGACGTGCCAGCACTTGCCGCCGGCGACCGGATAAATCACCAGCGCTACGGCATGGGTCGGGTAACCGCGGTAGAGGGCTACGGGGCACGGGCGCAGGCCCAGGTCGACTTCGGTGACCAGGTGATGTGGATCGTTCTCCGCCACGCCCCGATCCAGAAGCTGTAACGCTCGGCCTGCTGTAACGCTCTGCAGGCTGTAACGCTCGGCCTGCTCTAACGCTCAGCACGCCCTAACGCTCAGCCCAGTGGGTCGAGTACACCGCCGGTCACGACCTCGATGCGCTTGGACAGATCGACCCCGTGCTGGCGCATGAACGGCAGTGCGTCGAAGGGCCTGTCGTTTCGCCGCAGTTCGAAGTGCAGGTGTGGTCCGGTCGAGTAGCCGGTGTTTCCGCTGAGCGCGACGAGGTCTCCGGCCGCGACGCGGCTACCTTCCTTGCAGATCAGCCTGGAGGCGTGGCCGTAGACCGAGACGACGCCGTCATCGTGCTGGATCAGCACGTTGTTGCCGTAGCCACCGTTCCACCGGCAGAGAATCACGGTGCCCGCGTTGGCCGCGTAGACCGGTGTGCCCAGGGGCACCGCCAGATCGATGCCCGGGTGCAGGACACCCCAGCGCGGACCGAAGATCGACGAGATCACATAGTTGACTCGTACGGGCAACTGCCAGAGATCCTGGCCCGGCTGCTGGCTGACGGCGGACGACGTCACGCGGCTGGTCGAACGAACGGCCCGACCGGCGTTCGGGTGCGGTCGTAGCGTGCCGCCTCCGTTGCCGGCGGCACTGACGTCTCCGGCGTTGCCGCCGGCATTGGCGATGCCGGGGGCACCGGCGTTGCCGGCGTCGAACGCGCCGCGATTGGTCTGGGCTTTCAGGTCCGGCAGCGAGTGGCTGGTCCCTAGCGCCACCACGCCGGCGCCCACCACGGCCGTCGTGACGGCGGTGGCGTATCTGCCGCGCAGGGACGCTGGGGCGCGTCGACTGCCGCGGTAGCGTCCGCTCGGGGCTCGGTGATTCACGCATATCCTCCGACGCCGTCGAAGAAACAGGGTTGTCGCTAGCCGTCCGTACGTGCAGTGGACTGACCAACCCGGCGATTGTCAACGGGCCAAACGGTTGACAACTGTGCGTCAACGTAACCAATCTGGGATCGCGTTACAACGCGACTCGCGGGGAGCTCATTAGCACGTGTCGGGCCAGCGGCCTAGAAAGTGTGTCGGGTCTCTCGCCTGCCCCTACCTCGCGTAGACGTGACGTGTACCGCATTTCGGTCGGTGCCCCGCTCGCGGTACGTTTCGCCCGGGGCATCGGCGCTCCTTCGCGCGCACACGACCACGCAGCGCGAGTAAACCGGAAAGGACGCGGCACGATGAGCTCACGGATTCGGGTTGTTGTCGCCAAACCGGGCCTGGACGGCCACGATCGCGGGGCGAAGGTGGTCGCGCGGGCGCTGCGTGACGCCGGTATGGAGGTCATCTACACCGGCCTGCACCAGACGCCGGAGCAGATCGTGGAGACGGCGATCCAGGAGGACGCCGACGCCGTGGGGATGTCGGTGCTCTCGGGCGCGCACATGACACTGTTCCGCAAGGTGATCCAGTTGCTGGAGGAGCGCGGCGCGGCCGACATCGTCGTGTTCGGCGGCGGAATCATCCCCGACGGCGACATTCCGGAGTTGCAGAAGCTCGGCGTCGCGAAGATCTTCACGCCCGGTGCCACCACCCAATCCATTGTGGATTGGGTACGTGCACACGTGGCCACCGCGGTGGCATAGCTCGGCGTATGAAAGGAGGGGCCGGACGTACCCCTCAGACGTCCGGCCCCTCATGCGCAATGCCCCGCCGCCACCCCTCGACCGACAGGGCATCGGCCGTTTTCGTCGCGACTATCGTGTGGTTTGCCCGTTTAGTACGCCGACATCACACTCAACGACGTGCCTCGCGGAGGGGTTACGCCGTTTTCGCGGGACCGTTCGTTCGTGTGAGGGTGCGCCCGCTTTCGTGCGAGGTGCGTCCGCTTTCGTGTGAGGCGCGCCCGACCTTTCGTCCGAGGTGCGTCCGGGGCGCCGGTGGAAGCCGGTCGCGGTGTGCGATCGAGCACACGGCGTACCCGCTCGGGCGAGCGTGATACGACTCTCGCTAGGCTGCGCCGAAGGCGGCCACATCCGGCCGGCGAGATCACCAGAAGAGGTAGTTGTGGACCTGTACGAGTACCAGGGGCGCGAGCTGTTCGCCCGGCACGGGCTGCCGGTGCTGGACGGCGACGTCGCTACCACTCCGGATGAGGCCGCCGCGATCGCCGAACGACTCGGTGTCCGCGCGGTCGTGAAGGCCCAGGTCAAGGTCGGGGGCCGGGGCAAGGCCGGCGGCGTCAAGCTCGCCGAGAACGCCGAGGAACTGCACGGGCACGCCGAGCGCATCCTCGGAATGGACATCAAGGGCCACACGGTCCACAAGGTGATGGTGACCACCACGGCGTCGATCGAGGAGGAGTACTACTTCTCCTACCTGCTCGACCGGGCCAACCGCACGTTCCTGTGCATCGCCAGCACCGCCGGCGGCATGGAGATCGAGCAGGTCGCCGAGACCGATCCGGACA
>JAOPWA010000195.1 GCA_025965915.1 Dactylosporangium sp.
CCGCTGTATGTGGCGTTGGGCGTACCGCGCGTACGGGACGGCTCTCAGCAGCTCGTAGGAGGGTTCCTGGCCGGGGATGCGGTGGCCCTGGAGGACGTTCCTCAGTCGGAGGAGGTCGAGCTCGCGGGCGTCTTTTTCCTTGCGGCGGGCTTCCTCGCCGTCGGCTTCTTCTCCGGCTCGGGCGTCTCCTCCTCCGCCGGGTCGCTCTCGAAAAAACCGGTCTTCACCCGATGCGGCAGGGTCTCCTCGACCAGCTTGTCGTAGGAGGCGCCGGGCAGGTCGTACAGGTCGGCCGCATCGTCGCCGGGCGCGTCGCCGTAGTCCCACGCCGTGACGAGCATCGCCATGAACGTGTCGCGCATGTGGTTCAAGTCGCGGAGATGCCCGAAGCCGTTCTGGTCCTCGGGGATCTCGGCGACCATCTCATGCATGCGGACGGTGATACGGCGGGGCATCTCGCCGACGGTGTAAATGTCGGCCCAGCGGCCGTCGGGGAAGTCAACGCGCATGGGTGCGTCGTCCTCTCTTGGCTAGTAGGTGGTGACGGCGTTGTTCAGCAGCAGCGAGATCGGCGCCCGGCCGCCGGACGCGCCGACGTCGGTCGTGTTGCCGAGCGCCTTGAAGTCGATGCTGTAGCCGATCGGCGTCTGCCGGATCATCGGCGCACCCGCATAGACGGCCTTCGTCATCGTCGCCGTCAGCTTCCGCACCGCCGCCGCTGCGCCGCCGTTGTCGATCGTGATGACGGTGGCCTGCTGCGTACCCGCGAGCATGTCGAGCAGCGGCTGCTCAGACTGCGCCGCGACGGTCAACTTCCCGCTGACAGTGCAGTCACCGCGAGCGATGGAGTTGGGATTCTGGGTCCCATCGGCCAACGGGTCCGGGGTCAGCACCCGGGCGATCGTGTACGACCAGTCCCGCACCTTCGCCGCCGCAGCGGCGACCGTCACCGACGAGCGCCAGCCCGGGATGACGGTCTCCGTCGTGGTGGCGAGTGTCGGAGCCGAAGCAGCCGGCGCCGACCCGTACGTCATCCACTTACAGCCCATCGTGACCAGGCCGGTCGCGTTGCCGGAGAAGGTGACCTCACTCAGGCAGCCGTACGCGTAGGCGCGGGCGCCGACGGTCGCGGTGATGCCCTGGCGGTCCGTGAGGGTGTGCGCGGGCGGCTGGCCATCGCCGGAGTTGAGCAGCGTGAAGGTGTGCGGGAACACCCCGGACACTGCTGCGGAGACGGCGTAGCCGCCGAGGATGTTGTAGAGGAGGTGACCGGCGAGGTCGGGCAGGAAGTAGGTCTCCTGGTCGATCGCAGCGGACCGCTTCCCGGAGACCGCGCCGTTCTCGGCCGTCATCGACCCGTAGTTGGCGTCGTCGATGAGGAGGCCGTTGTCGTCCACCGGATCGAATTTGGTGAAGGGGAAGAACAGTGTGGGGGCGACCGCCGTGCCGTTGCTGGTCTCCTTGGCGATCCCCGGGAAAGTCAGTTCGGCGGGGAACACGACGGGGCTAGGCATCGGCCTGCTCCTTCTTCTTCGGGCGGCCGGTCGAAGCCGGAGTGCTCACCGGAGGCGTGGGGGCAGGCTGTGCTTCGGCGGTCTGCTCCTGCTCGGCCGCCTCGCGCGCCTCGACCTCAGCCCACGTGGGGTCTTCGGTCTCGGTCCAGTCGCCGTCCGGTGGCATCGGCAGCTCCTGGTCGGTGAACTGGCCGTCCGGCTGGATCAGGCGCGGGGCGTCGGCCTGCTTGATCTCATACGTCCGCCCGGGCTCGGCCACCAGCGTGGTCACCGCGTCGGGCTTGCTGACGTCGAGGTAGTGGGAGAACACGACGGTCTGATCGCCGCCGTAGGTGTATTTCGGCATGTCATCCCGCCGGGTAGGTGTTGACGGTGAACGAGATCGACGCCTCTTGCATCGTTCGCGCTGGTGGCTCGAAGTACGGCAGCGGCGTCGAGGTGGTGATACCGGCCGGTCCCTCGCCCGCCTGCGTGACGATCGTCGGCGAACCGGAGTTGACGCCCATGCCGACCGTAGGGTCCGCTCGCAGCCGGGCCCGGATGGCTTCGAGGAGAGCGTCCCGGTCCGCCTGCGCGTTCGCCTGTGAGGGCGTGAGCGTCAGGAAGAACAGGAACAGGGACACGTTGAACGGGGCGTCGAGGATGCCGCCGATGGCGAGACGTTTCTCCGCGTCGTCGCTGAGATGGACGCACATGATCGCGCCCGTGCGTGTGGCCGGGTCGAGTGTCGTCCGGTACTCGTGGTCATCGAACCTGTTCTGGTAGTACGCCTTCACGCCCGCCAGGCCGAGGGCGGTGAGCGGTGTCGGCTGATACCAGTCGGCTGCGGTGACCGTCGACCCGCCGAAGTAGGCGGCGACACCGGTCCGGACGTCCCGGCGGCTCATATGAACCGCTGCCACGTGTACGTCTGCGGCGGCTGCCCGCGAAGACCCGCCTGCCGCAGGATCCATTCGGCCTGATCGGCGAGCCACGGCAGGTCACTCGTCGCGCCGCCCACGGACTGGCCACGCGACAGGCTCACACCACCCGCCGACGCACCTGAGGGGACACCGGACTGGAGGCCGTGACGGATCCCGTCGGTGTTGCCGACCTCAAGCTGATAGGCGACCTGCTCGAGAGTGGCTTCCTTCAGGGCTTTGGTGATGGTCGGGTCGGTGGGCTGGCCGGTGGAGTCGGTCGCGTAGATCGCGCTGTTGATGGCCCGGTCGACGTCGCGGGACGCGCGATCGAGCAGGATCTGACCGTTACCCGGCGTGAAGCCGAGCTCATCGGTCAGATCCTGCACAGTCGCGTACGCCATCGTCAGCTCACGACCACCAGCGGCGTGTACGCCTGGAACGCCGACGCCGGCCGGGTCGCGGGCGCGACACCGGTCAGGCCGGCCGCGGTGGTGAGCTCGGCCAGGTTCGGCTCGGACGCCAGGACGGGCCGCGAGCAGGTGTGGCCGATCAGCGACGGCACGGTACCGGCGGCGACCATCACGGCCACGTAGTGCAGGCCGGTACGGGTGGTCCGCACGGCCGTGGTGAGCGGTCGCGTCTTCACGGTGCTCGCCGCCCACACGGTCGTGGTCTCATCCACGGTCTGGCCCAGCAGGTTGCCCACCGGGTCGAACAGCGCCAGCCATGAGGCGGTGGGCGTAACAGCGCCGGTGGCACCGACGACGACGGACAGGTTGGTGACCAGGTCACCGGCGCCGAGGAAGATGCGGGCGCTGGTGGCCCTCGCGGTCACCAGGGCAGTGGCACTGTCCTCGACGGCGAAGCGCGGCAGGTTGGTGCGGTAGAACTGGCCGGAGTCGGTCGGCACCATCGCACCGAACATTTGCAGGAGGTCCCGGGGGATCCCGGTGAAGCCACCGAGGTTCACTTGCTGTCTCCTTCACGCTCGTTGACCCACTCGATGAGCTGGGCCTTGGTCAGCTCGGCCTGCTCCGGGGTCGCGCCGAGCTGGATCGCGTACCGCAGCCAGGCGTCCTTGTTCGCGTTCGCGGCGGGCTTGCCGTCCGGCGTCGCGGCCGGCTCGGCCTTCGGCTCGCCGGTCTCCTCGACGCGGTAGCCCGCGCCCCGGCAGTACGCCAGCTCACCCGGATGCGTGTCCTCATCGATGACGGCCGAGCCGTCCGCGAACTGGACCTTCCCGACAGTGCCCGCGTAGCCCGCCTCGGGGGCGGTGACGTTGTACTGGGTCATCGCGATCACTGAACCTTCACGCCGCGCAGAACGGCGGCGCTCTTGGTGTTCTTCAGGACCATCGCCATCGGCCCCATCTCGACCTCACCGGACTTGACGGCACCCGGGATGGTGAAGTCCGGCAGCCACGTTTGGACCATGCCGGAGCCTGCGACCGAGACACCATGGAAGGCGTCGAGGCCGAACGTGACGGCGTAGATGTCCGTGAGGCCGGGCGTGCTGCCGGTGTAGATCGGGATGATCGGCGCGGAACCGTCGAAGCGGTCACCAATGTCAGCGAGGATCCAGTCGCCGTACTTGTTGATCTGGCGGCCCAGGTCGTCCTTGTCGGACGTGTACATCGACGCCCACCGGGCCAGCGACCTGATCCGGGCGATGGCCTTCGTGTTGCCGATGATGGCCTTCGTGCCCGCCGGGAGCGCGCCAGGCGCACCCTGGTCACCTGACCCGGTGTGGGACGGCACGACCAGCGACAGCCAGTCATCCAGCTCATCCAGGCGCTGCTGGGCGGCAGCCTGCGTGGTGACCGTCCCTGTGGTCCAGTCCGCGGACGTGGCCACGTACCCGGCGGTCTTCTCCGTCGACTGGCCGGTCAGCGACTTGCTGAGGCCGTCGAAGCCGGAAGCGTCCACGGCGGTGTCACCGAGAACGAGTTCCTGCTGGAAACGGACCTTCGCGCCGGTGAGGAGCTGCTGCATCTGGAACGAGATCTCGTTCGTGGCCGCAGGGCCCAGCGCGGACAGCACCCGGTCGATCGTGAACGCGCCACCCATCGGCTTCAGGTCGACGGTGAAACGCTGCCGACCGGCCTGCGACGGCACGTACTCGGTGTTCACGGCACGGAACGCCGCACCGACCGGCGTGGTCAGCCGCGTGTACCCGTAGGTGAGGGTCGAGCCGCCACCGGCGGGGTTGACGCAGTCGTCCCAGACGACCTGATCGAGCAACCAGCTGTAGCGGCGAAGGTTGTCGATGACGCTGAAATCGACGTCATTGAGGGTGTTCACCGCCGCCTGCGCGAGCGTGACGGGCATGTGGTTCTCCTAGTTGCCGGCCCCGCCATAGGCGCGGCCAAGGGCTTCGTTGAGGCTGTTGGGCCTCTGCTTGCCGGCGGCCGGGGGGCCGCCGGGGATTTCCCCGCCGGAGCGGGCCGGTGCGGTGGTCTTGGTGAACCGGGGCTTCTTCGCGTATTCGGCCGCGATCTTCTTCACGACCTTGGTCATGTCGTCGTCGGTGAACTCGTCGTCCAGCTCGCCCTGCACGGCGTCGCGGAACCCGGCGCTGTCCAGCAGCGCATCGGCGTCCGCGTTCAGCGCACCTGCGGCCGTACGGACG
>JAOPWA010000222.1 GCA_025965915.1 Dactylosporangium sp.
TCATCCCGGCCATGTTCGCCGCCGTCTACCCAGGCCTGGACAAGCTCAACATCATGCGGCTGCACAGCCCGACCTCGGCGATCCTGTCCGCGGTCATCTTCAACGCGCTCGTCATCGTCGCGCTGATCCCCCTCGCGCTGCGCGGCGTGCGCTACACCCCGTCGAGCGCGGCCGCGATGCTGCGCCGCAACCTGCTCGTCTACGGCGTCGGCGGCGTCATCGTCCCGTTCGTCGGCATCAAACTCATCGACCTGTTCATCCAGTTCATCCCGGGGATCTCCTGATGCGCCTACCCTCCTGGCTTACCCACCACCTCGCCGCGCTGCGCGTGCTGCTCGTGCTCACCGTGCTAACCGGCGTCCTCTACCCCCTGGCGATCACAGCGGTCGCCCAGGTCCCGGGACTGAAGCACAAGGCCGACGGGTCGCTGGTCGCGGCTGCCGACGGCAAGACCGTCGGCAGCGCGATCATCGGCCAGTCGTTCACCGACAAGGACGGCAAGGCGCTGCCGCAGTACTTCCAGTCGCGCCCGTCCGCGGCCGGCGCCGCCGGCTACGACCCGACCGCCACCAGCGCGTCCAACCTGGGTCCGGAGAGCGTGGTCGACACCCTGCCCGACCCGACCAAGTCCGGCGATACCGGTAAGCAGAGCCTGCTCACCCAGGTCTGCTCGCGCAGCAAGGCCATCGGCGACCTGGATGGTGTGGACGGTCGCCGGCCGTACTGCACGGCTGGCGGCGTCGGCGCGGTACTCGCGGTCTTCCACCGCGACGGGCTCGCCGGCCCGGTCACCCGCGCGGTCAGCGTCAACGAGGCCTGCCCGACGACCCCGTTCCTGGCCAGCTACCAGGGCGTGACCGTGGAGTGCGCGAAGTTCGGCGAGGACTACTCGCACGGCATCGTCACACCGATCCGTGGCGACGCCCCGGCCAGGCCGGCGGTGCCCGCCGACGCGGTCACCGCCAGCGGCAGCGGCCTCGACCCGGCAATCAGCCCCGCCTACGCGACGCTGCAGGCCGCACGGGTCGCCAAAGACCGCGGCGTGGACGTGGTCGCCGTACTCAAGCTCGTCGACGCGCACACCGCCGGTCGCGCCCTCGGGTTCCTCGGCGAGCCGACGGTCAACGTCGTCCAACTCAACGTCGATCTGGACAAGCGGTACCCGTACCACACGTGAGATACGCACCCGCCGGGGGCGGATTCGGAAAGGAAATGACGCATGCCGCCAGGACAACTGCGCGTCTACCTCGGCGCCGCCCCCGGCGTCGGCAAGACCTACAAGATGCTCGAGGAAGGCCATCGCCGACGCGACCGCGGCACCGATGTCGTGATCGGTTTCGTCGAATGCCATGGCCGCAGACACACCGAGGCCCTTGTCGAAGGCTTGGAAGTGGTGCCACGGAAGACCGTCAACTACCGGGGTGCGTCCTTGACGGAGATGGACCTCGACGGGGTGCTGGCCCGCGAACCCGACGTCGTGCTCGTCGACGAGTTGGCCCACACCAATGTGCCCGGATCGAGTAACGCCAAGCGCTGGCAGGACATCCAGGACCTGCTCGAGGCTGGCATCACCGTGATCACCACGGTGAACATCCAGCACCTGGAGTCGCTCAACGACGTCGTCACACAGATCACCGGCGTGCCGCAGCGCGAAACCGTACCCGACGCCATAGTGCGCGGGGGTGAGCAGATCGAACTGGTCGACATGACCCCGGAGGCGCTGCGCCGGCGGATGGCCCACGGGAACGTCTACAAGCCGGAGAAGATCGACGCCGCGCTGGGCAACTACTTCCGCGTCGGCAACCTCACCGCGCTGCGCGAACTGGCCCTGCTGTGGCTGGCCGACAAAGTCGACGACCAGCTCGACCGGTACCGCGCCGACCACAACATCAGCACCACCTGGGAGACGCGCGAACGCGTTGTCGTCGCGCTCACCGGAGGCCGAGAAGGCAACACGCTCCTCCGCCGGGCCGCCCGCATCGCCGGGCGCAGCAAAGGCGCCGACCTGCTCGCCGTCCACGTCGCCCGCACCGACGGGCTGGCCGGTGCCGACCCGGCGCACCTGGCCCGCCAACGGGTCCTCGTCGAAAGCCTGGGCGGCACCTATCACCAGGTCGTCGGCACCGACATCCCCACCGCGCTGCTGGACTTCGCCCGCGGCGTCAACGCCACCCAGCTCGTCCTCGGCGCCAGCCGCCGCGGCCGGCTGGCGCAGATCTTCTCCCCGGGGGTCGGGGTGACCACCACCGCCGAGTCCGGCCCCATCGACGTGCACCTGGTCACCCACGAGGAGGTCAAACGGGGCCGGGCCCGGGTCACGCTCACCCATGGCCTGACCACGGGCCGCCGTGTTACCGGATTCGCGTTGGCCACATTGGGCATGCCGGTGCTCACCGTGGCGCTCACGCAGCTGCGTCGCGATCTCTCGCTACCGAGCGACATCCTGCTCTACCTCGGCGCCGTCGTGGCGGTGGCGCTCGTGGGCGGCTTGTATCCCGCCCTGGTGGCTGCCATCGCCGGGTTCCTGCTGCTCAACTGGTTCTTCGTGCCGCCGATCCACCAGTTCACCATCGCCGAGCGGGAAAACCTGCTCGCCCTGCTGGTGTTCCTGCTGATCGCGGCCGCGGTCAGCGTCACCGTGGACCGGTCGGCCCGCCGGACCAGCGACGCCGCCCGCGCCCGCGCCGAAGCCGAAACCCTGTCCACCCTCGCCGGCAGCGTGCTGCGCGGCAGCCGCCCGCTACCCTCCCTGCTCGACCAACTACGCGAAACCTTCCAGCTCACCGGCGTGACCCTCCTGGAGCGCCGCGACGGCGCCCAGTCCGGGCCGGACCTGCAACGAGACCCGGCCGCCTGGCGGGTGACCGCGGCGGTCGGCGACCAACCGTGTCTGACCCCGGCCCAAGGCGACGCCGACGTACTCGTCGACGAGCAGGTATCGCTCGTGCTGCGCGGACATCCCCTCGCCGCCGCCGACCGGCGCGTGGTCGAAGCGTTCGCCGCTCAGGCCGCGGTCGCGCTACGCCAGGAACGCCTCGAGGAGCGCGCCGCCGCCGTCGGCCCCCTCGCCGAGGTCGACCGGCTGCGCACCGCCCTGCTCAGCGCGGTCAGCCACGACCTGCGCACCCCCCTTGCCTCGGCCAAGGCCGCAGTCGACAGCCTGCGCAGTCCCGACGTCGAGTTCAGCGATGTCGACCGCGACGAACTGCTCGCCACGGCCGACGAGTCCCTCGAACGCCTGGCCCGGCTGGTGGAGAACCTGCTCGACATGAGCAGGCTGCAGGCCGGGGCCCTCGCGATGTCACCGCAGCTGATCAGTGTCGCCGAGGAGATTCCCGCCGCGGTCGGCGACCTCGGCGACGCCGGCCGTCAGGTGGATATCCGGATCCCAGACGATCTGCCAGAGGTCCACGCCGATCCCGCCCTGCTGGAACGGGCCCTGGTCAACCTGCTGTCCAACGCCCTGCGCTACAGCCCACCCGACCAGCCACCCATGGTCACCGCCAGTGAGCACGGCGGCCGGGTCGAGGTCCGGGTCATCGACCACGGACCCGGCGTACCCGCCGCCGACTGGGCCCGCATCTTCCTGCCATTCCAGCGCCTCGGCGACCGCGACAACTCCACCGGGGTCGGGCTCGGCCTGGCCCTGTCGCGTGGCCTGGTCGAGGCGATGGGCGGCACCCTCATCCCGGATACCACACCGGGCGGGGGGCTCACCATGACGCTGAGTCTGCCCGCCGCCGAACCAGCAACCGACAGTCTCGGCCAGGCCGCCGACCCGGCCATCCTCGACCACATCGACCACTGGCGAATCGGTGAGCAGGCCGGTGAGCAGGGAGCACGGGCATGACCCGCATCCTCATCGTCGACGACGAACCGCAGATCATTCGCGCGCTGCGCATCAACCTGCAGGCCCGCCGCTACGAGGTTGACACCGCCGCCGACGGTGCCGAAGCCCTGCACTCCGCCGCCACCCACCACCCCGACCTGGTCGTGCTCGATCTCGGCCTACCCGACATCGACGGCATTGAAGTCATCCGCAAGCTACGCGCCTGGACGCCGATACCCATCGTGATCCTGTCCGGGCGGATGGACAGCGGCGGCAAGGTGGACGCTCTCGACGCCGGCGCCGACGACTACATCACCAAGCCGTTCAGTGTCGAGGAACTCCTCGCCCGCATCAGGGCGGTCACCCGCCGGTTGGTCAGTTCGGACCCGGTGCCAGCCGTCCAGATCGGCCGGCACACCGTCAACCTTGCCGACCGCCGTATCGAGAGCACCGACGAGATCCCGCACCTGACCCGCATCGAATGGCAGCTCCTCGAGGTTCTCGTGCGCAACCCCGGCAAGCTGGTCAGCCAGCGCCAACTGCTCCAGGAAGTCTGGGGGCCCACCTACGCGACCGAAACCCAGTATCTGCGCCAGTACATGAAGCACCTGCGCCGCAAGCTGGAAGACGATCCCGCCCGCCCCCGCCACCTCATCACCGAGCCAGGCATGGGCTACCGGTTCCAGCCATGACCGCCAGTCAAACCGGGAGCACCGCGACCGCCAAAGCTGCGCCGTCCGCCGCGCCGCGCGGCTGGCGGCGCCGACGATCGGCCGAGCACGACCTGCTGTCGGTCACCGGCGGGCTGGCCGCCCTGTCACTGGACGCCATGGCCTCGGTCGCCTACGGTCCTGAAGCGATCGTGCTCGTGCTCGCCGCTGCTGGCAGCGCCGGACTCGGTTACACCCTCCCCGTCACCGCCGCGATCACCATCCTGCTCGCCGTACTGATCCTTTCGTACCGGCAGGTCATCGCTGCCTTTCCGGACGGCGGCGGCTCCTACGCGGTCGCCAAGGCCCGACTGGGCCGGCGCACCAGCCTGGTCGCCGCCGCCTCGCTGGTCATCGATTACGTCCTCAACGTCGCGGTGTCGATCGCCGCCGGTGTCGCCGCACTGACCGCCGCGTTCCCCGCCCTGCTGCCCTACACCGTGCAACTGTGCCTTGGCGTGCTCGCCGTCGTCACCGCAGTCAACCTCCGCGGCGTTGCCCACACTGCGCGGGTCTTCATGCTCCCGACCGCCGTGTTCGTCGGCTCCATCGGCCTGGTCATCATTGTCGGGCTGCTGCGCGACCAACCAGCCGTCGCCGCACCCGGCCCAGCCCCCGGCGCAGTCGAAACCGTCGGGCTGCTCCTGCTACTCAAGGCCTTCTCCAACGGTTGCGCCGCACTCACCGGCGTGGAAGCCATCGCCAACGCCGTACCGTCGTTTCGAAGCCCTGGGGTCAAACGGGCCCAGCGCACGGAGACCGCGCTCGGCGCGGTCCTCGGCGTCATGCTCATCGGACTGGCCCTGCTCATCGGCCGGTTCCGCATCCAACCAGTGGCTGGTACGACCGTGCTCGCCCAGCTCACCCAGGCCTCGCTCGGCCACGGCATCGGCTTCTACACCGTGCAGATCTCCACCACCATCCTGCTGGCACTGGCCGCCAACACCTCCTTCGGCGGGCTGCCCGTCCTGGCCCGGCTCCTGGCAGCCGACCACTACCTGCCGCACGTCTTCGCGCTGCGCGCCGACCGACAGGTCCATCGGTACGGCGTCGTCGTCCTCGCCGTGGTGTCGGCGGTCCTGCTGGTGCTCGCCGACGGCGCCATGAACACCCTGGTACCACTGTTTGCCATCGGCGTGTTCGTCGGCTTCACCATCGCCGGCGTCGGGATGGTCCGACACTGGTGGCTGGTCCGCGGCCCTGGCTGGCGGTCACGGGCCGCCGTCAACGGTCTCGGCGCCCTGCTCACCGCCGCCGCGACCGTCATCACCACCGCCGCGAAGTTCACCGAAGGCGCCTGGATCATCGCCCTGACCCTGCCGCTGCTCGTCCTCGGCTTTATCCGGGTCCACCACGCCTACCAGCGCATCGGGCAGCGCCTCGGCGTCGGCCAGATCCCCAGCAAGCCCTATGGCACCCGCTCCGTTGTCGTGGTGCCTGTCCACGGCGTCTCGTCGCTGACGCGCGAAGCCCTGTCAGCAGCCCTGTCACTCGGCGACGAGGTCGTCGCGCTTCGGGTGGTCTACCCCGACGAACCTGCCGACATGGCCGCCTTCCGCGCCGAATGGGATGCCTGGCACCCCGAGGTCGCCCTCGCTGTCGTCGACGCCCCACACCGCGACCTCGGCGGACCCATCGTCGACTTCGTCCGCGCCGGTTACTCCGGCCGGCGGGTGTTCGTACTCATCGCCGAGATCGAACCCGAACACCGGTGGCAGCGCATCCTGCGCAACCACCGCGGCGGCGTCATCGACCGGGCGGTACGCCGACACACCGACGCCATCGTCTGCCGGTTGCGGTTCCGGCTCACCACCGCCACCTGAGAACGCCGGCCTGGGTGAACCCCGGCGTCGTCGCCCTCCACGAACATGGCCGGCATCAGTGAGCCAAACGCACGCGTCGAAGGGCGTTGCCGGGCCAGCAATGGCGCCGCTCAGCCGCTCGACAAATGCGGCCCGCGCGGAGGAGTCCCAGACTGACGTGAGGGGAGGAGCCCATCGGAACCTCAACCGACGCGAGGAGCTACTGATGTCCACCAACGGGCAGACCGCAGCTGGGGTGACCGTCCCCGACACCAGGCTGGCACGCGACGCCACCGAATTGGTGCGCGCCTCCACCAACGACCTGGTGTACCACCATTCCCGCCGGGTCTTCTGGTTTGGCAGCTTGCAGGCCCGGAACCGAGGACTCAGCTTCGACCCCGAACTGCTGTACATCGGGGCGATGTTCCACGACCTCGGCCTGAACGAGCAGTTCCGCGGCAGCGGCCGGCGCTTCGAGGTGGACAGCGCCGACGAAGCCCGCCGCTTCCTGCAGGGCCACGGCGTGCCCGAGGACAGCATCCGCAGGGTGTGGACAGCCATCGCCCTGCACACCACGCCCGGTATCCCAGAATTCATGGAACCCGAGGTCGCCCTGGTCACCGCCGGTGTGGAGTACGACGTGCTCGGCATCGGATACAACGACGTCAGCGACGCCGACCGAGCCGAGATCACCGCTCTGCACCCGCGCCCGAACTTCAAGCGCAACATCCTCCAGGCGTTCACCGAAGGCATCGCCCCCAAGCCGGAAACTACGTTCGGCAACGTCAAGGCGGACGTCCTCGAACGTTTCGTCCCCGGCTATCAGCGCGCCAACTTCGTGGACGTGATCGAGGGCTCCGCCTGGCCGGAGTAGGCGTCCTGCACGTCACCTACCAGCGCCGCTGACACGCCGCCTTCCCGCTGGTAGCGATGACCCGACTGTTGTCCAGCAGTCGCGGTCACGCAACATACCGGCACCTCCGAATCGGGTAGAAGAGCCAAACGCGGCAGAGATGTCTGTGCGGCCGCCCCCCCGCCACCACGGCTGGCGCTGTCGCGTTGACCATTGGCTGACGCCGACCCGGGTGGGCGCGACCCCGCGAGTCCACGAGTAGACGGGCGCCATACCGCAAAAATGTCCGACAAATTGAGCAATTCATCGTGCGCGTTTGCATGACCGTTGACGCAAAATCACGCTCAGCACACCGGAACGGGCGCTCTGTCCCAAACTTGACCAGATTGAGTCGCGTCTTTGCAAAACAGAGTCGAAATATTGCGGAAATGAGTCGCGGGCGCCTACAGTGACTCCACTCACACCCGACCCGGGGAGCCGCTCCGGGCCAGGTCAACAGCGGTTCCAGGTCACAGGGCAGCACCGCGGTGCGGGCGTCGTGGACCTAATAGCGATCATGAGCACCCCCCTCCCGAAGGGATGGACAGATGTCCGTACCGCAGACCCGGAAGGTCGTGGCGTTAGCGCTCGCGGCCGGCTTGGGCTTCGGCGTCGCCGCGTGTTCCGGCGCCAAGAGCAGCAGCAGCAGTTCAGACAAAGTCACGATCACGGTCGACTGCATGCCCGTCGAGGCGCAGAAGGAGCTCCGCGCTGACTGGAACGCCGATGTCGAGGCGTTCCAGAAGCTCCACCCGAACATCACGATCAAGAGCGTCTCGGTGGGTAGCCAATGCGACAACCCGCCGGACTTCACCGCACGGCTGCGGGGCGGAACCCAGACGGACGTGTTCTACGCCTACATGACCGACCTGCAGCAGGTTCTCGACTCGGGCCAGGCGCAGGACATCTCGAAGTACGCCAACACCGAGACCGTCCCGACCTGGAACAGCATCGACGCGGCCGCGAAGTCCGCGTTCGCCGAGGGTGGCAAGACCTACGGCATCCCGACCAAGAACTACTCCATGGGCCTGGTCATCAACAAGAAGCTGTTCCAGCAGGCCGGCCTGGACCCGACGAAGCCGCCGAAGTCCTGGGCCGAGGTGCGTACCGCGGCCACCAAGATCGCCGCGCTGGGCAATGGCACGTACGGCTACGCCGACTACAGCGCGGGGAACACCGGCGGCTGGCACTTCACCGCCGAGCTGTTCTCGGCTGGCGGCGAGATGGTGAGCTCCGACGGCAAGAAGGCCGCGTTCAACACCGACCTGGGCAAGCAGACGCTGCAGAACCTCAAGGACATGCGGTTCGTCGACAAGAGCGTCGGCGACAAGCAACTGCTCGGCTGGGGCGATCTGCTGACCCTGGCCGGCGCCGGCAAGGTCGGCATGTTCATCGGCGCGCCCGACGCCACGACCGCGATCGTCACCCAGTTCAACGGCAAGTACGAGGACTGGGCCATGGGTCCGATGCCAGGCAAGGACGGCCCGGCCAAGGGCACGCTCGGTGGCGGTGAGGGCTACTTCTTCAAGAAGGGTCTCAGCGCGGCACAGGTCAAGGCCGGTCTGATGTGGCTGGCGTACGAGAAGCTGACCCCCGGTAAGGGCCAGTTCGACTACGCCCGGGCAAAGCCGGAGAAGCAGCCGGTCGGCCTGCCGCAGCCGCTGTTGTTCACACTCGGCAGCGACGCCCAGAAGCAGGAAAACGACCTGAAGAAGGCCAACGCGAACATCAACGTCGCCGACTTCGATCCGTTCGCGAACAACCCGGTGCCGATCAAGCTCGAGCCGGCGCAGGCGCAGGCCGTGTACGCGGTGCTGGACGGTGCGATGTCCGCGGTCCTGACCGACTCGAATGCGGATCCCGGCAAGTTGCTCAAGGACGCGGCCAGCAAGGTCGACACGATCCTGAGTAACGGGTGATCCCGACGTGTGGGGGCCGGTCCGCCGGCCCCCACACGTCCGTCCGGTACCTCGACCAGCGGCTACACCAGGAGACGCAATGTCGGAGACGACCGTCGCGCAGACCCGCCCCGAGCTTCGCCCGCAGCCGACGCGACCGGCCAGACCCGGGCGTCGTCCAGTCGCCCAGCAGGGCCGGAACAACCTGAGCGGCCACGCCTTCCTCATCGGCGCACTGCTCTGCTTCGCGGTCTTCTCCTGGTACCCGATGGTCCGCGGATTCATCATGAGCTTCCAGCGCACCCGCCGAGGGGAGACGACCTGGGTCGGCTGGCTGAACTTCCAGCACATCATCAAGGACCCGAGCTTCGTCAAGGCCTGGGAGAACACCCTCTACTTCACGCTGCTGGCGTTGGTGCTCGGGTACGCGCTGCCGTTCTTCATCGCCATTCTGCTCAACGAACTGCGACACGCTAGGGGATACCTGCGGGCGCTGGTGTACCTGCCGGTGATGCTGCCGCCGGCGTCGGCGCTGTTCCTGTTCAAGTACGCCTACCAGCCGGGCGAGGGCGGGCTGTTCAACTACCTGCTGCACACCTTGCACCTGCCGACGTCCAGTTGGGTGCAGTCGCCGACGATGACGATGCCGTCGCTGGTCATCGCGTCGACCTGGATGAACATGGGGTCGGCGATCCTCGTCTACCTGGCCGCGCTGCAGAACATTCCGGGTGAGCTGTACGAGGCCGCCGAACTGGACGGTGCCGGACTGCTGCGGCGAATCCGCAATGTCACGATCCCGCAGACCCGGCTGATCCTGTCATTGATGTTCATGCTGCAGGTGGTGGCGACCATGCAGCTGTTCATCGAGCCGCTGATCCTGGCCGGTGGCGGTGGCGTGCAGAACTCCGCCACCTCCGTGGTGTACCTGATGTACCAGCACGCGTTTTATCAGAACGACCTCAATGGCGCGGCCGCGCTGGGCGTGATTTTGCTCGTGGCCCTGGCCGGCTTCTCCGCCGCCTACGTGCGGCTGAGCCCAAAGCAGGACTAGGACGGGGACGACCGATGGCAGTACAAGAAACGGCGCCACGGACACTCATCTCACGGGCGCAGCTGGGCCGGCCGCGAGGCAAGGCGATCTACTGGACGATCCTGGTCCTGGTGCTGGTCGGCTTCTCGCTGGCCTTCCTCGGCCCGCTGTACTGGATGGTCACCGGCG
>JAOPWA010000227.1 GCA_025965915.1 Dactylosporangium sp.
CGATCGCCGCCGGCTGCACCAGTGTCATCAAGCCGGCCGCGCAGACCCCGCTCTCGATGCTGGCCCTGGCCGAGATCCTGCGTGAAGCCGGTGTCCCCGACGGCGTGGTCAACGTCGTGACCACCACGGACGCCGGTGGGGTGATGGAGCCGTTGATCCGCTCCGGCATCGCGCGCAAGCTGTCGTTCACCGGTTCCACCGCCGTTGGCCGCCGCCTGCTCGGGCAGTGCGCCGACAAGGTGATGCGTACGTCGATGGAGCTCGGCGGCAACGCCGCGTTCGTCGTCTTCCCCGACGCCGACCTCGACGCGGCCGTCGATGGCGCGATCGCCGCGAAGATGCGCAACTCCGGTGAGGCGTGCACCGCCGCGAACCGCATCTACGTCCATGCCGACGTCATCGATGCGTTCGGCGCGAAGCTTGCCGACAAGATGGCTGCCCTGCCGGTCGGGCGCGGGGTCGAGGACGGCGTGCGGGTCGGCCCGCTCATCGACGCCGCCGCACAGCGGAAGGTGCAGCACCTGGTGGCCGATGCCGTCGAGCGTGGTGCGAAGGTACTCACCGGCGGCGAGGCGTTGGACAAGCCGGGCTTCTTCTACCCGCCGACGGTCCTGACCGGCGTGCCCGAGTCCGCCCGGATGCGCCACGAGGAGATCTTCGGCCCGGTCGCGCCGCTGACCGCGTTCACCAGCGAGGACGAGGTCGTGGCCGCCGCCAACGACACTGAGTACGGCCTGGTCAACTACGTCTACACCAACGACCTGTCGCGGGCGTTGCGGGTCGCCGAGGCGCTGGACAGCGGCATGGTCGGCATCAACCAGGGCGTGGTGTCCAACCCGGCCGCGCCGTTCGGCGGCGTCAAGGCCTCCGGGCTCGGCCGTGAGGGTGGTCCGACCGGCATCGACGAGTACCTCGAGACCAAGTACATCGGTATCGCGCTCACCTGACCCGCGTCGGGGTGGTCGAAGACGAGGCGCACCGCTGATCCGTACGGCATCAGCGGTGCGCCTCGTCCCGCGGGCCTTCAGGCCGTGGCCGTCCTCGATCCGAGCCGGACCACCGCGTCGTGCATGTGCTCGATGAGAAGACGATCGACGAGTTCGGCGTCACCGCGCTTGAACGCGTCGGCTATCTCGTTGTGCTCGGGTACGCGGTCGTCGGGGGAGGGGTAGGTCTCTCCCAGTGCGAGGACGCACATGCGCGTCTCGGTCAGCAGCGTGTGGTGCATACGTGATAGCCGAGGGCTCTCGGCCAACTGGACGAGTGTCTCGTGAAACTCCAGATCCGCCGCGCCGATCTTGGCTCGGTCCTGGCGGTCCGATGCTCGGGCCATCTTCTTGATGACCAGGGCCAGCCGCTCACCGGCCACGACCGGATCGCGGCGGAAGATCTCGGCAGCCGCGGCGCGCTCGACGGCGGTGCGTGCCACGTAGATGTCGTACACGTCGTGATCGGTCAACTCGACGACGAACAGTCCGCGGTTGCGGATCGAGATGAGCAACCCTTCCTGGGTCAGACGCTGCATCGCCTCCCGTAGCGGGCCACGGCTCACGCCGAGCTCGCGAGCCAACTCGGCCTCGCCGAGTTGGCTGCCCGGTGCGAGCTCGCCGTGAGCGATGGCTTCCCGTAGCTTGCGCGCGATGATGCTCGGCGTGGACTCGCGATCAACGGGAGCGATGAATCTGCCCTGGCTCATGCTGGTCTCCGATTTGGCAGCGATCGTCCGTTTGTGACGTAGAAGTTACGCGCGCGTGTCGATTGTGGATTGTTCACTATCACGATGTGCAGCTCAAGGGTTGAGTATCGGGTGTGATGGGTGATGATCCGGTCACCGGCGGAACAGGGAGCCCATGCCGTCGAGGCGCGTAGATCCGCCGGCAATCCGAATCCCTTCCCAGATGGTGACCTGGTTGGCGGTGAGTACCGGCTTACCGATGGCCTCTTCGAGGTCGTCCAGCCACGCCAGCGAGTGCATCGCGGTGTCGGGAACCAGTACGGCCTCCGCGTCGTCGACGTCGCCCGAGCGCACCATGTCCACCACCCGGTCCTTGTCCAGGGTGCCGACCTCGGCGGCGGTGACGATGCCCTGGCTGCCCAGTGCCGCCACCTCGATGCCGCCGCGCCGTAGGAACTCGACGAAGTGCGTGGCGACCTCCTGCGGATAGGACGCCGCGACGGCGACGCGCCGCAGGCCGAGGGCGCGTACCGCCTCGACGAACGCGATCGACGTCGACGAGACCGGCAGTCCGACAATCTCCGCCACGCCGTCGACCTGCTCGCGGGCCCCGTCCCAGCCGAAGACGAAGCTGCCCGAGGTGCAGGCCCACATGACCGAGTCCGGGGCGCGGTCGACCAGTTCCTTGGCGCCCTCGGCCAGGCGCTCGGCGCTGCCGAGGTCCAGCAGCGCGTCGACGCGATGGGCGTCCTCGCCGACCGAGGTGTGTACCAGCGGCAGGCGGACCGCGCCGTCCAGCCGTCGTTCGAGCGCGGGGAAGTCGTCCTCGGCGCCGAATCCGGGGTACAGCAGACCAACAGTCGTGTAAGGAGACATCTGGTTCACAGGTGACCTTTCGGCTGGGGAACGTTGACCACAGGTACAGCGACGCGTCTCAAAGTACGCGGCTCTCAATAAGATTGTTGACAATGCTACACCAGCTGATTAACTTCGGTCAGCAACAAAGTGACCCGCGCCGCTACCGGCGCGGCCCGGCTTTCAGGCGCTGTCCGGTGGACAGCCGCGACGATGATCGGAGTCAACATGACCAACGACCTCTCGCGGAGGGCACTGCTGCGCGGTGTGGGCGCCGCGGCGCTGGCGGCTCCTCTCGCCGGCTGGCTCACCGGCTGCAGTCGCACCGCCGTACCCGGAACCGCGGGCGCTGGCCAGGACCTGCTCACCACCGCACGCAAGCAGGGCTACCTGCGCGTCGGCATCGCCAACGAGCCCCCGTACACGAAGGTCGAGTCGGACGGCACGGTCACCGGCGCCGAGCCCGACGTGCTCCGCGAGGTGTGCAAGCGCCTGGGAATCAAGGACGTGCAGGGCATCATCACCCCGTACGCGTCGATGATTCCCGGCTTGAAGGCCAACCGCTGGGACGTCATCGCGGCCGGCCTGTTCATGAAGCAGTCCCGCTGCGCCGAGGTCGCCTACTCCGAGCCGGTCATCGTGTCGACGGAGTCGTTCGCGGTCAAGCCCGGCAACCCGAAGAACATCACCACCGTCGCCAGCGTGCTCGCCAACCCCCAGCTGAAGATCGCGGTTCTACCCGGCGGGTTCGAAGACGGCATCCTCAAGACCGCCAAACTTCCCGACGCGCAGTTCGTGAAGGTCGACGACGGCCGCAGCGGCATCGAGGCGCTGCGCTCCGGCCGCGCAGACGCGTTCTTCCTGCCGACCCTGTCCCTGACCGCGCTACGCGCCAAGGACACCGACTTCGACATCACGCCTGCGGTCGGCGACGCGCCGAGGACCGGATCCGGCGCGGCCTTCCGCCCCGAGAACAAGGCGTTCGTGGACGCTTACAACAAGGAGCTCGCCGCGTTCAAGGACACTCCGCAGTTCGCCGCGCTCCTCAGCAAATGGGGATTCGACGCGCAGGCCGCCAAGGGCGTCACCGCCGCCGAGCTCTGCAAGAACCCGGGCTGATGCGGGCGGGGCGCCACATCGGGTACCACCAGCCCGGAAACCCGGTGACTCGTGTCTGACGTTTTCGCGTACGCGCCGCTCCTGCTGCAGGGTGTGCTCGTCACGCTGCTCGTCACGGTGCTCGGTGCTGCCGTCGCGGTCATCACCGCGTTCACGGCGGGTCTCGGCCGGCTCTCACAGCACCGGTGGCTGCGGTGGCCCGCCGGCGTCTTCGTCGAGGTCTTCCGCGGCACGTCCCTGCTCGTGCAGATGTTCTGGTTCTTCTTCGCGCTGCCCTTCTTCGGCATCCAGCTCGCGCCGCTCGCCGCCGCGGTGCTGGCGCTCGGGCTCAACGAGGGGGCCTACGCGGCGGAGATCGTGCGGGGAACGATCAGCGCCCGCGCCCAGGGGCAGACCGAGGCGTGCGTGGCCCTCGGCATGGGCCGGGGCTTGAGGATGCGGCGCGTGCTCATTCCGCAGTCGATCCCGGCCATGCTGCCGCCCTTCGGCAACGTGTTGGTGGACCTGCTCAAGAACACCTCGCTGGTTTCGCTGGTCACGGTCGCGGACCTCACGTTCCGCGCCCAGATGGTGCGCAACACCACCGGCAAGACGGCGGCGGTGTTCCTGACCATCCTGGTGCTGTACTTCGTGCTCGCTCTCCTGCTGTCGCTGCTGATGAAGTGGCTGGAGCGGCGGTTCGCCCTGGACCGCCAGCCCAGCTCGCGCCGCCGGCACGTCCAACCACTCGTAAAGGCGGATGCGCCGATATGATCTGGGACAACAAATTCGCGATCTCGATCCTGCCGGAGTTGCTGCGGGGTCTGTGGGTGACCGTTCAGGTCACCCTGGCCGGCACCGTCATCGCGCTGGTCCTCGGCCTGCTGGTCGCGGTCCTCCGGTTCTCGCGTATCCCGGTCCTGAGCCACCTGCTGGGCTTCTACGTCCAGTTCGTACGCGGGACGCCGCTGCTGATCCAGGCGTACTGCGCGTTCTTCATCCTGCCGATGTACGGGGTGAGCTTCAGCCCACTGGCCACCGGCATCGTCGTCATCGGCATCAACTACAGCGCCTACACGGCCGAGGTCTACCGGGCCGGAATCGACGACGTGCCACGCGGACAGTGGGAGGCCGCCACCGCGCTCAACCTGCCCGTCGGCTCCACCTGGACCCGGATCGTCCTTCCGCAGGCCGTCCGGTCGGTCATTCCGGTCCTGGGTAACTACCTCATCCAGATGTTCAAGGACTCGGCTGTACTCTCGGCGATCACCGTGTTCGAACTGCTCGCGCACGCGCAGGCGATCGGGTCCAGCAACTTCCGCTATCTCGAACCGCTGACTATCGCGGGTCTGCTCTTCCTCCTGGTCAGTTACCCCGCCTCGCAGATCGTCCGGAGATTGGAGCGTCGCTTTGCGCCCTCACGCTGACACCGACCCGGGCCCCGGGCCCGTACCCCAGGCCGACGCGCCCCGCGATGTCATGATTTCCTTCGGTGACGTCAGCAAGCGCTGGGGTGACAACGAGGTCCTGCGGTCGCTGAACTTCGACGTCAAAGCGGGTGAGAAGGTATCGATCATCGGCCCGTCCGGGTCGGGTAAGACCACCATCCTGCGCATCCTCATGACCCTCGAGCACCCCGACACGGGACTCGTCACGGTCAACGGCGACACGCTCTGGGACGTCAAGCCCGGCTCGAAGCCGAAGGAGACCAAGCAGATGCGGGCCACCCGCCGTCACGTGGGCATGGTGTTCCAGCAGTTCAACCTGTTCCCGCACATGACCGCCCTCGAAAACGTCCTCGAGGCGCCCACCCGGGTCCTCAAACTGCCGAAGGACGAGGCCCGCGACCGTTCGGTCGCCCTGCTCGAGATGGTGGGACTGTCCAAGCACCTCAACCACAAGCCGCCGCAACTGTCCGGTGGGCAGCAGCAGCGCGTGGCCATCGCGCGGGCATTGGCCATGCGGCCCAAGGTGATGCTGTTCGACGAGCCCACTAGCGCGCTGGACGTCGAAATGGTCGGTGAGGTGCTGGCGGTCATGCGCGAACTCGCCCGTGACCACATGACGATGATCGCCGTCACCCACGAGATGCGGTTCGCGCGCGAGGTCGCCGACCGCATCGTCGTGATGGACGCAGGCCGGATCATCGAGGACGCCCCGCCCGAGCAGTTGTTCAGCAACCCGCA
>JAOPWA010000230.1 GCA_025965915.1 Dactylosporangium sp.
TCCCGCCTCGCCGCCGCCGGAGTGCCGGTCGGCACCGACCTGCCCGTCGACGGCGTACCGGTCGACGGGCTCCCGGCGTTCCTCGCCCGGCGCGAGGAGGTGCTGCGCGACGCGCCGCCGATCACCGTCGTGGTCTGCACCCGCGAGCGCCCGGAGCCGCTGGCGCGCTGCCTGGACAGCCTGCTCGGCCAGCAGTACCCGCGGTTCCGGGTACTCGTCGTCGACAACGCCCCGGCCACCGACGCGACCGAGCGGGTCGTCAGGGAGGCCGCGAACCGCGGCCTGGTGGACTACCTGGTGGCACCGCTGCCCGGCCTGTCGCACGCCCGCAACGCGGCGGTCGCGGCGGCCGGCGGCGAAACCCTCGCCTGGCTGGACGACGACGAGGTCGCCGACCCGTTCTGGCTCGCCGAGGTCGCCAGGGCGCTGGCCGACCATCCGGAGGCGGACGTGGTGTCCGGGGTGATCGTGCCGGCCGAGTTGGAGACCCGCGCCCAGGTGTGGTTCGAGCAGTTCGGTGGGCACAGCAAGGGCCGCGGCTTCGTCCCGGCCGTCTTCTCACCGGCGACGGCGCACCTGCAGAGCCCGCTGTACCCGCTGCCCCCGTTCGGTACCGGCGCGAACATGACGTTCCGTCCCGGGGTCATCGAGAGCATCGGCGGGTTCGACCCGGCGCTGGGCGCCGGTACGCCGGCCATGGGTTCGGAGGACACCCTCGCGTTCACCCAGGTCCTGCGGCGGGGCGGCACGATCGCCTACCAGCCCAGCGCGGTGACCTGGCACTACCACCGCCGTGACCTCGACGGCCTGCGCCGGCAGATGGTCGGGTACGGCGCCGGCCTCACCGCCGCCTACCTGAGCCTTGTCCTGGCGGACCCGAAGGTGCTCGTGCCGTTGATCCGGCTGGTCCCGACGGCGCTGCGGGACCTCACTGCCGACGACAGCCTGCGCTCGGCGGGCCTGGAAGCGGACTTCCCGCGCGAGCTGATGGGTGCCAACCGGCGCGGCATGCTCTCCGGCCCGTTCCTGTACCTGCGCGGTCGGCTGCGCAACCGGCGGCTGCGCTCGGCGCTGGGCGGGTCGTGACCGGCCAACAGCCCGGGCGGCGTGACGAGCGGACACCCCGGGACGCGTCCGAGACGGTGGTGTTCCGAGCGGTCGACCAGCCGCCGCGGGACGGTACGCCGGCCGGCGCGGTGATACCGCGCCAGCGCACGCCCGGCGCGACACCGCCGGGCGAGGAGACCGTCGTCATCGCGAGGGTGTCCGGCGATGAGACGGTGGTCATCCCCAAGTCCCGGAGCGACCAGACCGTCGTCATCCCGAAGGTGCCGGAGGCGCCCCGGCGGGTACGGGCGGTGCTGGCGCGGATTCCCCGGCAGCGGCAGCCGGAGCCGGTCCGCGCGCCGGGCCACACACAGCGGCCGCCACGCGTCGTCACGCTGCCGGTTCTCGGTCTCGCCCCGCAACTGCTCGCGCTGTCGGCCGCCGGTGTCTTACTGGTGGCCTTCGCGTACGCCGGAGGGCGAGCCGGCTTCGGCTGGGCCGGCGCGGCCTACTGGGTCGGCCAGGTGGTCGTCTACACCCCGGTGGTGTTCCGGCTGCTGTCGCCCCGGCTGACCGGCGTGACGGAGTCTTTCCTGCTCGCCATGGGGCTGGCGGTGAACCAGTACATGCAGAAGTGGATGTACAGCCCCGACCAGTTCCGGTTCCCCGACGAACTGCAGCACTGGCTGTCGACGACGCTCGTCGTGGAGACCGGTCGGCTGTTCGAGCCCAACAGCGCCCTGCCGGTCGCGGCGCACTTCCCGGGACTGGAGGAGATGGGCTCGGCCGTCATCTCGCTCACCGGGCTGTCGGTGACGGACGCGGGCCTGCTCGTGGCCGGGGTCCTACGCCTGGTGTTCGTCGGCGCGCTGTTCATGATGGTCCGCCGCGCGGGTGGCTCCCCGTCGCTGGCCGGCGCGACGTGCGCCATCTACGCGACGGCCCTGCACTACCTGTTCTTCAACGCCATGTACATCTACCAGACCGCGGCGCTGCCGTTCCTGTTGCTGGCCGTCTGGGCGACCCGCTGCTGGCGGTCGCGGGAACCCGGGTACGTGCCGTACGCGGTCGTCGGGGTGGTGTCGGTCGTGGTCGTCGCCGTCTCGCACCACATCACGGCGATGGCGATGGTGGGCACGCTCGGCCTGCTGGCGGCGTGTGACCTGGTCTTCCCGGCGCGCCACAAGCGCCGCAGCGCCCTGGTCCTCGCGGGTACGGCGGCCTTCGTCGTCGTCGCGTGGGTCCTGCTCGTCGCCAACGAAGTCCTGGACTATCTCGGCGCGCCGGTGCAGTCGATGTTCGCGGCGCTGACGCAGATCTTCGCGGGCGGGGGTTCGCAGACGTCGGTCGCGCCCGGCAACCCGCTGTGGCAGCTCGCCATCCAGGCGCTGGGCCTGCTCAGCCTGCTGGTGCTGCTGGCGCGCGCCGCGTGGATGGCGGTACGCACCCGCGAGCGCGACGCCTGGCAGTGGGCGGTACTGGTCGGGTCCGTCGCGTTCTTCGCCACGAGCGGGCTGCGGTTCATGGGCGCCCAGGGGCCGGAACTGGCCGGACGCGCGTCCACGTTCACGTACGTCCCGATGTCGATGCTCGCGGCGGCGACCATCGTGGAGTGGCGCCGCAGCCTGCGGCCGCGTACCTGGCCGGGACCGCTGCGCCGGTGGACGGTTGACGCGCGGTGGGCCCGGCCGGCTCCGCTGGGCGCCGCGATGGCGGCCCTGCTGATGCTGGCGGCCCGGGCCGGTGGCTGGCCGCCGTACTGGGAGCAGTTGCCCGGTCCGTACCGGGTGGCCGGGTTCGAGCGGTCGGTCGACGGGGAGAACGTGACCGCCGCGTGGTGGACCGGGGAGGCGCTCGGGTGGCGCAACCGGGTCGCGGCCGACGTCACCGGAGCGACGCTGGTATCGACGTACGGCCGTCAGGATCCGGTGGGCGAAGCCTCCGCCCTGTACTACGATCCGGGCTGGGGCCTGCGCGACCAGCAGATTCTGCAATCGCTGTCGATCGACTACCTGTGGGTGGACGTACGGATGTCCCAGCAGCTCCCCGCGGGCGGGGCCTACTTCGCCGT
>JAOPWA010000242.1 GCA_025965915.1 Dactylosporangium sp.
TGTCACCTTCGTCGGTGTCACCTTCGTCGGTGCAGCTGCGAGTCGGTGATCGGGTGCGGCTGACGGGCGGCGGCAAGTACGGCGGTCTGGTCGGCGTCGTCGAGAAGCGCGGGCGGACCCGATACCAGGTACAGACGGATCTCGGTGTCCTGAGCGCCCCCTTCACGTTGGTGGAGCCGATCAGCGCCGCCTGAGCCTCAACGGCGTGAATCGCATGGCTGCCCGCCGTCCTCGCTTGATCCATCGGCTAGGTTGCGTGCGTGACGGATCTCGCCCGCGGCGCCTACGAGCATCTCGTTACCCGCGGACTCGACGCGCAGCTCAAACGCGTCGACAGCGACCTCGTACAACGGGTCGCCCTTGACCCTGCCGACGCGGACGACGTGCTCGCCCGGCACATCGCGGCGCTGACCCGCCGGGCGCTGCGCGCGGTGCCCGGGCGGGATGCCGAGCGACTGGCCCAGCAGGTGGAGGTGGCCAACCGCATTGCCGAAGCCATCGCGGACATCGTGCCCTCGGCCGCCGACCCGGCCGACCTGGTGGCCGCATCCCGCGACCTGTTGGCCGCGATCGTGGACCGGCCGGCAGCGCCCGAACCGGTCGCGTTCCCGTCCCGCCCGGAGATTCCGCTGTCCACCGGCGCGCTTCTGGTCAACGGTCGCGGGCAGCCACGCATCGGGCACGAGGTGGCCGGCGAGATGGCGTCTGCCAACGGCGTGGACCTGCTGTGCGCGTTCATCAAGTGGCACGGCCTGCGCCTGCTGGAGCAGCCGATCCGCGAGCTGATCGCGCGTGGCGGCAAGCTTCGGGTCATCACCACCACATACCTCGGGGCCACCGACCAGCGCGCTCTCGACAAGCTTGCCGAACTGGGCGCCGAGATCCGGGTGTCGTACGAGACGAAGACGACCCGGCTGCACGCCAAGGCCTGGCTGTTCCGACGAGCGACCGGCGCGACGACCGCGTACGTCGGCTCCTCGAACCTGTCGAAGGCGGCGCTGGTCGACGGTCTGGAGTGGAACGTGCGACTGTCCGAACTGGAGCAGCCGCACATCCTCGACACGTTCGAGGCGACGTTCGACGAGTACTGGCACGACCCGGCCTTCGAGGCGTACGACCCGCGAAGTGACGGGCCTCGGCTGAGGCAGGCGCTGGAGGCCGAGTCCCGATCGGGCTCGCCCAGCCTCGCTATCAACGTCACGACCCTCGACGTTCGCCCGTACGGCTATCAGCGGGAAATCCTCGATGAGCTGGCCGCCGAGCGCGAAGTCCACGGCCGCCGGCACAACCTGGTCGTGATGGCCACCGGCACCGGAAAGACGGTCGTCGCGGCGCTGGACTACAAGCGGCTGCGCCGTACCGGCGACGTCAATTCGCTGCTGTTCGTCGCGCACCAGGAGCGGATCCTGGAGCAGAGTCGCTCGGTGTTCCGGCACGTCCTGACCGACGGAACCTTCGGTGAGACGTTCGTCGGCGGCCAACGACCGACCCAGTGGCAGCACGTCTTCGCCTCCGTACAGTCCCTGCACCGGCTCGACCTCGACCAGCTCGACCCGACCAGATTCGACATGGTCATCGTCGACGAGTTTCACCACGCCGAGGCGTCGACATACATGCGCCTGCTCAACCATCTGCGTCCACGCATCCTGCTCGGCCTCACCGCGACTCCCGAACGCGCCGACGGCCAGGACATCCGGCACTGGTTCGACGGGCGTACCTCGGTCGAGTTACGGCTATGGGAAGCGCTCGAGCGGCAACTGCTCGCGCCGTTCCAGTATTTCGGCATCCACGACGACGTCGACCTGTCCACCGTCCGTTGGAAGCGCGGACAAGGGTACGACCAGGGCGAGCTCAGCAACCTGTACACCGGTCATGACGCCAGGGCCCGCCTCGTCGTGCAGGCGGTGCGCGACAAGGTCGACGTCAACCGCATGCGCGCCATCGGGTTCTGCGTCAGCATCGACCACGCCGACTTCATGGCAAAGTCGTTCCGGCGCGTCAGTATCCCTGCCGCCGCGGTGACGTCCCGACTGGACCAGGCCGGTCGCGATGAGGCCGTCGAGAAGTTGAAGAAGGGTGAGATCAAGGCGATCTTCACCGTCGACCTCTTCAACGAGGGCATCGACCTGCCCATGGTCGACACGATCCTGATGCTGCGGCCGACCGAGAGCGCGACCATCTTCCTGCAGCAGCTCGGCCGTGGACTGCGCCTCGCCGACGACAAGCCGTGCCTGACCGTGCTCGACTTCATCGGCGGCCAGCACGCCGACTTCCGCTTCGACCTCCGGTACCGCGCGCTCACCGGATCCAGCCGCCGTGCTCTGGCCCGCGAGGTCGAGCATGGCTTCCCCACCCTGCCGGCCGGATGCCACCTCGAACTCGACCGGGTCGCCAAGCAGGTCGTGCTGCGCAATGTGCAGGCGGCGTTGCGGATGCGCTGGCCCGATCTGGGCGCGGAGCTGCGCCGGCTCGGCGATGTCGAGCTTGGGGACTTCCTGAGCGAGACCGGGCTTGAGCTGGAGGATCTGTACCGCCGTAAGACCGGTGGAGGGTGGACCGGGCTGCGCCGCCTCGCCGGTATCGACGTGTCCCGACCCGGGCCGCACGACGCCACCCTCGGCGCCGCGATCGGCCGGATGCTGCACCTCGATGACCCCTTACGCCTTGACCGCCTGCACGCTGTCGCCAACGGCTCGCGGCCGGCGTCTGATCGTTTGCAGTCGATGCTGCACGCGGCGCTGTGGGGAGCATCGTGTGACGTCGACGATGGTCTCAAACAGCTGTGGGCCAGCCCGCAGCGCTGTGACGAGCTACGCCAGGTGGCGTCGGCACTTCGGTCGAGGATCCACCGGGTCAGCCGGCCCGTGGACACTGCCGGCCGTATCCCGCTGCGGCTGCACGCCCGCTACAGCAGGGACGAGGTCCGCGCCGCGTTCGGTGTCACCGAGCCGGTCCGCGAAGGCGTCAAGTGGGTGGAGGGCGAGCAGGCCGACCTGTTCTTCGTCACGCTGACCAAGACCGAGCGGCACTACTCCCCCACCACGATGTACCAGGACCGGGCGGTCACGCCGGAGCTGTTTCAGTGGGAGTCGCAGAGCACCACGTCGACGGCGTCGCCGACCGGGCAGCGGTACATCCACCACGCGTCCCGCGGGTCGGCCGTCCACCTGTTCGTCCGCGAAAGCAAGGAGGCAGACGGCGATCTCGGTGCGCCGCCTTATCTGTACGCGGGGCAGATGACGTATCTGCGGCACAGCGGGGACCGGCCGATGCGGATTCTGTGGCGACTGCACGAGCCGCTGCCTGGTGACGTCTTCCACGCGGCGCGGGTCGCGGCCGGCTGACAGCGTCGGGGTGGTCAGGCCGGGTCGGCGATTACCCGGTTGCGGCCGCTGCGCTTGGCCGCGTAGAGGTTGCGGTCGGCCTGCGCGAGGAGCGCGGACGGTGTGCTGTCCCGGTCGGCGACGGTGGTGACGCCGATGCTGGCGGTCACCGGGATCTCGCCGGTGACCGGCGTCCAGGCGTGGGCGGCGATCGCCTGGCGTAGCTGCTCGCAGCAGCGCACGGCCTCGTCGGCGTCCATATCGGGCAGAATCAACAGGAACTCTTCGCCGCCCAGCCTCGCGGCCACTGCCGGCCCGACCGCTGCTTCGTCGAGCAGCGTGGCGATCTCCTGGAGTACGACGTCGCCGGTGGCGTGCGAGAAGGTGTCGTTGATGCGCTTGAAGTGGTCGAGGTCGATCAGGGCCACCGACAGCGGGGTGCGACGCCCGGCGGCCCGCTCGAGCAGGAGGGTCAACTGCTCGTCGACGTACCGGCGGTTGTGCAGGCCGGTGAGCGCGTCGCGCTGGGCCATCTCGCGGAAGCGGACGCTTTCCCGGCGGGCTTCCTCGGTCTCGAAGACGGCCTGGAGGGCGTGGGCGCGGGCCTCGCGCTGGGCCGACTGGAGAGCCTGCATCTCGGTGTAAAAGCGCCGGTGCTCCTCGTAGGCCTCGCGGTAGCGGCCGGTCGCGGCATACAGCTGGGCCTGCTCCTCGCGTACCCGCGCCCGCACCGATGCCAGCTTCCGCTCCTCGCACACCCAGGCCGTCCGGTCGAGCGTGGCCTGGGCGGCGGTGATGTCGCCGCGCAGCCGCTGCGCCTCGGCGACGGTGAGCAGGTACTCGGCCAGCCCGTTTCCTTCGGTGATCAGGTGCCGGGCTGCCCCGTCCAGGACAGGGCGCAGGGTGGCTTCGGCCTCCGCGTACCGGCCGTGTGTCATCTCGATCCGGGCGATCGTGTCGAGGACGTGGGCACCCAGGGTGAGGTCATGGCGGGCGGCGATCGCCCGGATCTCGTCGATGAAGTGCTGTGCCCGCTGGCCGTCGCCGTCCTCGCTTGCCGTGTAGGCCATGTTGTTGAGGATCTGCAGCGACATCTCGTCGTCGCCGATGGCGGTGGCGAGATCGAGCGCTTCCTGGGCTCGGCGGCGGGACTCGTCCGACGAGCCGTTCTCGTGGAGCAGCATCGCCAGCACCGACAGATGCCTCGCGCGGATGCGGGCGGGCACGTCGTCGCCGGTGTGCGCCACGGACTGGAGGGCGTGCGCCAGCGCGTCGGCCACGTCGCCGACGTGACGGAAGAAGACCGCAAGTAACAGGTGACTGCGGGCCTGCAGGTAGGCATCGTCATGCTCGGTGGCCCACGTGTTCACCTGTTGGGCGATTCGGCCCGACTCGACCGCGTCACCCTCCCGGCGCAGGACGTCGGCGCGCACCAGGCGGGCCCGCATCCGCAGGTCCGGGCGGTGCAGCTCGACCGCCAGCCGCTCCGCGCGCCGGGCCGGCTCGGCGACGGTCCGGAACTCCGCGATGGGGACCATCTCCATCGCCTGCAGCGCCGCCGCCAGCCTGGCCTCTGGCGGCGGCGGCGGATCGGACAGCGCCGTCGGATCGGGCAGATCAGCAAGGGCGTCGGTGAAGCCGACAGCCGGCACCGCCGGCCCGCCAACCTCCCCAGCCGCCACCGCTCGCATCGCCGCGTCCATAGCCGCCACCGCTCGCATCGCCGCGTCCATAGCCGCCCGCATCCACCTTCATCTCGCCCGAGCGAGATCACGCTGGGTCGAGTGAACTGCGGCACACTTTACCGCCGGATTGCAGTGTGAGTGCACCGAGCAAAGCCTAAGCCGACCACGCCAGTGGAGAGTGACCTCCGTCACTCTGGGTGCCACTGGAAGGGTCGCCAGGATTGTCGGGGGCGCATCGTAAACTTCCGGCTCGCGATCATGACGAACAAGGCGGCTCGGCGAAGCAGGCCGCCGGCGGCGCGCAGCGCAACGGAGACACTGTGAGAAGAAGACGTATCAGCCTCCTCGACATCGGGCTGGACTCCAACTTCGACGCCGCCATGTCCTTCATCCAGTCGACCCTGGCCAACATCAACATCCACTACGGGGAGCCCGTCGTCGACATCGACTTCGTACGCTCCCGCGACCCGGACACCGTCC
>JAOPWA010000250.1 GCA_025965915.1 Dactylosporangium sp.
TACTCGTCGGACGCGTCCCGGGCAGCCGCCGCGACGCGCTGAGCCGGTCGACCTATCGAGAAGGTCCATTGCGTTTCTGGCCGCCGACGGCGGATGCTGCACTGGCAGAGGTGAAGGATCTTCACGACGGGGGGCGGCCATGGTGGGCCCGCGGGATCGTTCCGCTCGTACGGCGGTGGCCGGCGCGTACTTCGTACAGGGGATGTGCTTCGCCGCGCTGCTGACCCAGGTGCCGGTGCTGCAGGAGAAGTTCGCGTTCTCCGAGGCCGGGCTGTCCCTGGTCCTGCTCGCCGTGCCGGTCGTCGCCGGCGTGGGCAGTGTGCTCGCGGGCGTGCTCTCCGGCCGGTTCGGCAGCGCGATCGTGCTGCGAACAGGCGGTCTCGGAGTCTGTGCGTCGATCCTGGCTACGGGCCTGGTCTCCACCCGGGCCGCCCTGTACATCGACCTCGCGGCGGTCGGCCTTTTTCTCGGCCTGGTCGACGCCACCATGAACATGCAGGGGGTAGCCGTCCAGCGGCGCTACGGCCGTCCGCTGCTCGCCTCGTTACACGGCGTCTGGAGCGCCGGCGGGATAGCCGGCGCGCTCGCGACCGCCCTGACCGCCCACTGGCACTGGACCCTGGCGTCCGCGCTGGGCGGGGTGGCAATCGTCGGTGCGGGTGTCGCTCTCGCCGCAGGCCCCCGACTGCTGCGCCCGGCTGAGGAGGCAGGTCCGCTGCCGGACGGCGTCGCCGCGGCTGTCCCGTGGGCGCCCATCGTCGCTGTGGGCACGGCCATGATGTTGATGTACATCGCCGATTCGGCAACCTCGAACTGGAGTGCGGTGTACCTGCACACCGGTCTGCACAGCAGCCCGAGCGTCGCGGCGCTGGGGCTTGCGGCTTACCAGACCTGCATGGTGCTCGGCCGGGCGCTCGCCGACCGCTTCGTCGCACGCCATGGCCCGGTGCGTGCGGTCGCCGCCGGGGGAGCGGTGGGCGTACTCGGTCTGCTGCTGGTGGTGGCCGCCAACGGTCCGGCACTGGGGATCGCGGGGTTCGCGGTGCTCGGCCTGGGCCTGTGCGTGGTCGTCCCGCAGTCGTTCTCGGCGGCCGGTCAACTCGACCCCGCCGGCACCGGGCTCGCCGTGGCCCGGGTCAACCTGTTCAACTACGTCGGGTTCGTGGTCGGCGCGGGACTGATCGGCCTGGTGGCGCAGGGCCGGGGACTGCGGATGGCGTTCGGGGTGCCGGCGGTGCTGGCCATCGGCATCGTCGTACTCGCCCGGTCCTTCCGCCCCCGTACTCCGGCCGCCGCCGAGATTGGCCGGCCTCCCGGCGGGTAAAACCGTCGGGACGGCCTAGATCTTCGGGGATGGTGGACGCGGATGGTCGACGAGATCGAGGCCCTGCGGCGGGCACGTGAGGCGGCGCGCGCGTACGTGGCGGCGACCCAGGACATGGTGGACTTCCTCGACCGGACGTCGGCGGTGCCCGATCCGCAGCAGGAAGCGGAGTACGCCGCACTGCTGGGGATCGAGGAGCTGCAGCTCAAGCAGCGCCAGGACGCGCTGCACGCGCTGGGTCTGGTGGTGCGCAGCCTGGAGGCGAAGGAGTAACTCAGGCTGGCGTCTCGGCGTGTCGATCTGCTGTTTCTCTTGACTGATTCAAGAAAACGCGATGGGCTGGGGCAGACTTAGGAGTCCACAAAACGGCCCTGCCACGGTGTCGGGTCACCCGCGCGAGTGCCAACAGTGCTGACGCGGATGGCTACACCGGCGGGGGCAAGAGACCTCAGGAGGCGTCGTCGTGTCTGACAAGCCGGTGTTGACCACCCGACAGGGTCATCCGGTCCATAACAACCAGCAGCAGCGCACCGTGGGCAGTCGGGGACCGGCCACGCTGGAGAACTACCACTTCCTCGAGAAGATCAGCCACTTCGACCGCGAGCGCATCCCCGAGCGCGTGGTGCACGCCCGCGGCTTCGTCGCCCACGGCGAGTTCGAGGCGTACGGGACCATCGGCGACGAGCCGGCCAGCACGTACACCCGCGCCAAGCTCTTCCAGACCAAGGGCAAGAAGACCCCGCTCACGATCCGGTTCTCCACCGTCATCGGCGGACGCGACTCCTCGGAGGCCGCGCGTGACCCACGCGGGTTCGCGGTGAAGTTCCGCACCGAGGACGGCAACTGGGACGTGGTCGGCAACAACCTGCAGGTCTTCTTCATCCGCGACGCGATCAAGTTCCCCGACGTGATCCACTCGCTGAAGCCGGACCCGGTCACGTTCCGTCAGGAGCCCAACCGGATCTTCGACTTCATGTCGAACACGCCGGAGAGCATGCACATGATCACCTGGCTGTTCTCCCCGTACGGCATTCCGAAGAACTACCGGACCATGCGTGGCTCCGGCGTCAACACCTACCGCTTCGTCAACGCGCAGGGTGAGGGCGTCCTGGTCAAGTTCCACTGGCTCACCCAGCAGGGCGAGCACAACCTGACCCAGGAGCAGGCCGACGCGGTCCAGGCCACCGAACTCGGGCACGCCTCCAAGGATCTCTACGAGGCGATCGAGCGCGGCGACTTCCCGAAGTGGGAGCTCAACGTGCAGATCATGAGCGATGACGAGCACCCGGAGTTGGACTTCGACCCGCTCGACGACACCAAGATCTGGCCGCGCGAGCGGTTCCCGTACCTGCCGGTCGGCATGATGACGCTCAACCGCAACGTCACCGACCACCACAACGAGAACGAGCAGGCCGCGTTCGGCACCGGCGTACTCATCGACGGCATCGACTTCTCCGACGACAAGATGCTCGTCGGTCGCACGTTCTCGTACTCGGACACGCAGCGCTACCGGGTCGGTCCGAACTACCTCCAGCTGCCGATCAACCGGCCGCGCGAGGACGTCGTGGTCAGCACCAACCAGGGCGGCGGCCAGATGTCGTACGGCGTCGACAACCGGGGCGCCAACCCGCACATCAACTTCGAGCCGTCCGGCGTCGCCGGGCTGAGCGAGGCCGACGAGTCCTACCGCGAGTACCGTCCGTTCGTGTCGGGCCAGATCATGAGGGCGCCGATCGAGCGGCAGAACAACTACAAGCAGGCCGGTGAGACGTACCGGGGCTTCGAGGACTGGGAGCGCGACGAGCTGATCAGCAACTTCGTCACGCTGCTGGGGCAGTGCGAGAAGGCCATCCAGGAAAAGATGGTCTGGCACTTCTCGCAGTGCGACGACGACTACGGTCGCCGCGTCGCCGACGGCCTCGGCCTCGACTACAGCGCGCTCCGCGCCTGATCCTCGCGTAGTCCCAGCGCCGGTGGCGGGCCGTACGGCCTGCCACCGGCGCTCCATATGTGCCCGGCACAGTCACTTTCCAGGGATTTCGCGCAATTAGCTCTGGCCGTTCCGCTCAGGTTTGCCCGTTGCATTCCGATGGCGCAGCGTGCGGGAAGGGACTGAGCTCGAAGACGAGCACCAGGTCGAGGCATGGCTACGCCATGTTCGTCTCGGTCTGCTGCTCTGTGGCGCCCTGTCCACGCTCGGTGTGGTGCTGGCCCTCACCGGGGCGATCCCGGCCGACCAGCCGTGGGCCGCCCCGACGCTCGGCGCCACCATGCTGCTTCCCGCCGCACTCCGCCTGCCCTGGCGACGGCTGCACGGGCAGCCGGTGGGTCGTCTGAGCGGGTATGCGCTGGGCCTGCTGCAGTGGGCCGGAATCACGGCATTCGCCGGGGCCGACCCGCAGGGCCCGCTGTTCTACGCGGCCGCGTACACGATCGTCCTGCTGTATGCCTGCGTCGGGTATCCGGCGCGGGTCGTCGCCGGCTACGGGGCACTGTGCGTACTCGGATTCGTCGGCCTGACCGCCGCCGTCGGCGTGACCGACACGGGATCCGTCGTCGGCCTGGCGGGCACGCTACTGGTCCTGTCCGGTCTGTCCGTCGCACTCGCGGCCAGCCGCGAGGCGCGCGACGCCGAGCGGCGGCGCCGGGACAAGCGGGCGCTCGCGCTCGAGAATCACGCCTCCGACGGAGTCGTCGTGGTCGACGACGCCGGTCGGATCCACTACCAGAGCCCGTCGATGACCCGGATCTTCGGGTATGCGCCGGACGAACTGGTCGGCTGCGTCTCCCTCACGCTCGTGCACCCCGACGACGCAGCCCAGACCCGCGCCTGGTTCTCACAGGTAGGGCGCTCCGCCCCGGGTACCGTCGCGCGACTCGACATCCGGCTACGCGACGCCGACGCAGGCTGGCGCCACGTCGAGCTCACCGGCGCGAACCAGCTGCACGACCCCGACCTGCGTGGTCTGGTCCTGAACGCGCACGACGTCACCGAGCGCAAGATGCTCGAGGAGCAGCTCAGCCGCCAGACGTTCCACGACCCGCTCACCGGGCTGGCCAATCGGGCGCTCTTTCGCAACAGAGTCCACCACGCCATCGCCCGCGGTCAGCGCGCGGGCAGCTCGATCGCGCTGTTCCTGGTGGATGTCGACAACTTCAAGCTGATCAACGACGGGCTCGGGCACAACGTCGGTGACCGCCTGCTGGCCACTATCGCCAGCCGGCTACGCGACGAGCTGCGCCCCAGCGACACGGTCGCCCGCCTCGGCGGTGACGAGTTCGCGGTGCTCGTCGAGGACGACGTCACCGAACTGTCCGCGGCCGGCGTCGCGGAGCGGCTCGTAGCCGCGATCCGGCCGCCGATCCACATCGACGGCGAGCAGTTGTTCGTGTTCGCGAGCGTCGGCGTATCCATCCTCAAGGTCCAGGGCCCGGATCAGCCGACGAACTCGGGCGCCGACGAACTGCTGCGCGACGCCGACCTCGCGATGTACGCGGCGAAGGCGGCCGGCGGCAACCGGTACGCGCTCTTCGACCCGGCGATGCACGCGGACCTGCTCGCAGTGGCCCGCCAGCGCTCCGAGCTGGAACGCGCCCTCGCCGAGGGGCAGTTCGTGGTGCATTACCAGCCGATCGTGGAGCTCAGCAGTACCCGCCTGGTGGGTGTTGAGGCCCTGGTGCGGTGGAACCATCCCGAGCGGGGCATGATCGGGCCGGGTGCGTTCATCCCGCTGGCCGAGACCACCGGTCTGATCGTTCCGCTCGGCCGCTGGGTGCTGCGACAGTCCTGCCTGCAGCTCGCCCGGTGGCGCGCCGCCTACCCGAACGCCGCGGACGTCTACGTGAGCGTCAACCTGTCGGTGCGGCAGATCCAGGCACCCGGGCTGATCGAGGACGTCGCCGCCGCGATCGACGAGGCCGGTGTCCCGGCCGGGAACGTGACCCTGGAGCTGACCGAGACGCTACTCATGCGTGACACGGCGGCGACAGCCCACGTCCTAGCCGATCTCAAGGCGCTCGGCGTGAAGCTGGCCGTCGACGACTTCGGCACCGGCTATTCCGCGCTGAGCTACCTCAGGACCTTCCCGGTGGACATCCTCAAGATTGACAAGTCGTTCGTCGACGGGGTGGCGACCAACCAGGAGGACGCGGCGCTGGCCCAGACGATCGTGCAGCTCGGGCGGACACTGAACCTGCAGACCCTCGCCGAGGGTATCGAGTCGGCCGACCAGTCCTCGCAGCTCGAGGCGCTGGGATGCACGTACGGGCAGGGCTTTCTGTTCGCCCGTCCGACCGCGCCGGAAGAGGTCGAGGCGCTGCTGCGCCAGTCGTGACCGGCCTGCTCCCGGCTCGAACGTCGTGAGACCCCCGTCACCCTGCGCTGCCGGACACCCAGCGCGGAGAGCGGAGCCGGACCGCGACAAACTACCGTTACGCCTGGGACGGCATGACGGGAGGCGGTCGAAGGTGGCCGATGCGCGAGACGGCGACGCTCAGCTGGCCGTGGACCGGGGCAGCCCGGTCGAGGGTGCCCTGTTCCGTGAGGCACTGCGCCACCACGGTGGCGGCGTCGCGGTGGTGACGGTGGCCGCAGCGGAGGGGCCGAGAGGCTTCACGGTCACCTCGCTGACCGCGGCGAGCCTGCATCCGCCGCTGCTGTCGTTCTACGTCAACCATGACTCCCGCAGTTGGTCGGCGCTGAAGGCGGCCGACCAAATCGGCGTACACCTTCTCGGCGCCGGGCACCGCGACCTCGCCGCGCTGTTCGCCCGCCGTGGGGCGGACCGCTTCGCGCCGCCGACCCGGTGGCGCAGCGGCCCGGGCGGTGTGCCGCTGCTTGCCGACGCCACCATCCGGATCGTCTGCGCGCGCCGCGAGGTCGTGCCGGTGGGCGATCACTTCCTCGTGGTCGGCGAGGTGCTCGGCGTCGAGCGCAACGGCCCCGGTGGCGACCCGCTGCTGTACGCCCATGGCGAGTTCGGCCGCTGGATGCCCATCGGTGAGGCGCCCGGGACCCCGATCGACGAGTTGGACCTGGCCGACAGGGTCGAGTGGTAGGTGACCTGTCAGGCCACGTCGTATACGGCCTGGGTCTCGACGTACCACCGGTCGAATGCCTCGGCCGACAGCGGCCGGGACATGTGGTAGCCCTGGGCCACCGCGCAGCCGTTCGCGGCCAGAGCGGTGAATGTGGCGGCGTCCTCGACGCCCTCCGCGACGGTGGTGAGGCCAAGGTTGCGGGCCAGGTCGACGATGCTACGCACGATCAGCCCGTCGCTGCGCTCGGTGGTCATCGTGCCCACGAACGCACGGTCGATCTTCAGCTCGGTGATCGGGAGATTCTTCAGCTGTCCCAGGCTGGTATAGCCGGTGCCGAAGTCGTCGACGGCCAGTGAGACCCCAGCGGCGCGCAGGCGGGTGAGCAGGAGCAGGGCGCGTTCCGGCTCGGTGGTGATGGCGCTCTCGGTCAGCTCCAGGCATAGCAGGTGAGCCGGTACCCCGTGGGCGTCGAGCAGGGTCAGCACGTCGTCGCACAGGTCCGGGTCGGCGAGGTTACGGGCGGCGAGGTTGACCGCGATCTGCAGTGGGCGGCCCTCGTCCATCCACCGGCGGCCCTGGCGCAGCGCCACGTCGAGGACGTAGCGGGTCAGCGGCCCGATCAGGCCGGTGTGCTCGGCGAGGGGGATGAACTGGTCGGGCGGCACCAAGCCGCGCTGCGGGTGCTCCCAGCGCACCAGCGCCTCCACCCCGCACACCTCGCCGCTGGGCAGCGAAACCTTGGGTTGGTAGTGCAGTACGAGCTCCCGTTGGTCCAGGGCGCGGCGCAACTCGGTCAGTAGCGCCAGCCGGCCCGGGTCGTGGGCGTCTTCGCTCGGGTCGTAGACGGCCACGCCGCGGTTGCGCTGCTTGGCGACGTACATCGCCACCTCGGCGCGGCGCAGCAGGGTCTGCGCGTCGTCGCCGTGCTCGCCGGAGACGACGATGCCCACGCTCGCCTCCACGCTGAGATCGGCGCCGGCGATCTGTATCGGCAGCTCGAGGGCCAGGCGGAGCTTCTCGACGATGTTCAGTACGGCGTCGAGGCTGGTGACGTCGGACAGTAGTACGGCGAACTCGTCTCCGCCCAGCCGCGCGACGGTGTCGGTATCGCGCACCGCCGCCGTGAGGCGGGGGCCGACCCGCGTGAGCAGTTCGTCGCCGCAGCGGTGGCCGAGCGTGTCGTTGATCTCCTTGAAGCGGTCGAGGTCGAGCAGGACCAGTCCGACCGGTCTGCCGGTCTGCACTGCGGTGTGCAGGCGGGTGGCCAGCAGTTGTCGGTTGGGTAGGCCGGTCAGGCTGTCGTGCAGCGAGTCGTGCACCGCCTGCGCCCGCTCGGCGTCGAGGTCGCGACGGTAGCGGGCCAGCATGGTGGAGAGCACCATGGCGATGGCGAGGCCGACCAGGAACACCAGCGGGACGCCCCAGGTCATGGTGGCGCTGATCCGGCGCATCGAGGCGAGCTGGTCGAACGCCTCCTTGCGGTGCTCGGTGGCCCCGCGGTCCACGTCGTGCTGCACGCGGAACAGCGGCTCGGCCTGGCCGTATTCGATCCTGGTCGCCAGCGCGGTGTCGCCGCGGTCCACCGCGACGAACACCTTCTCGGCGGAGGCGACGAAGTCGGCGTGTGTCAGGAGGATGGCTTGGGCCTGCGCCCGGTCACTGGCGCTGCCCTCCGTCTGCACCCGGTGCAGCGCCGCGACGAACGAGCGCTCGGCGGCTGCGTGGGCGGCGAGGGTCTCGTACGTCGGGACGAGGCGGTAACTGCGCTCCAGGGACATCTCTTCGCTCGCGGCGCGCGATGCCTCGAGGTAGTAACTGGCGAGGCGGTTGGCGGCGCTCGCGCTGCTCGCGACGCGGGCGGTGGTCTGCGAGGCCCACAGCGCGAAGCCGCTCATCGTCAGGACCACCAAGACCAGCCCGGTGACGGCAGCGCGGCTGGATCTCGACGGCGGCCCGTCACGCTGGACCCGCGGCCGCACGCGTACACCGACGTGCGGTGCCAGGTCACGAGCCTTGGAGAGCAACGCTTCCCCCAAACGTGTCGGCGATCTTCCGGACGAACTACTTGTTTATCGGCCGTCCGGTCTACGAGTTGAGGGAGATTCCTCACGGTGCGCGTTAGTATTTCATTCACCGTTGAATTCTTGGAGGCACCATGGACACTGACGTGTGTGTGGTCGGCGGCGGGCCGGCCGGCATGATGCTCGCTCTGCTCCTGGTCCGGGACGGGATCCGGACGACCGTGCTGGAAAAGCACGAGGACTTCCTGCGCGATTTCCGCGGCGACACCGTCCACCCGTCGACCCTCGACGTGCTCGACGAGCTGGGCCTGGCCGATCGGCTCGCTGACCTGCCGCACCGCAAGGTCGAACGCCTGCAGTTCGGCTTCGCCGACGGTGTCTACCCGCTCGTCGACTTCGCCGGGCTCAAGGTGGCCCACCCCTACCTGATGTTCTTGCCGCAGTGGGACTTCCTCGAGATGCTCGCCGCGGAGGCCGGGCGTTACCCGGACTTCACGCTGTTGCGCTCACATGAGGTGGTCGACCTGCTGCGCTCGAACGGGGTTGTGCGCGGGGTCGTGGCGCGTGGGCCGGACGGGCCGGTCGAGGTCCACGCGCGGCTCACGGTCGCCGCCGACGGACGTCATTCGACCGTACGGGACAAGCTCGGCCTCACACCTCGCGAGTTCGGCGCGCCGATGGACGTGCTGTGGTTTCGGGTCAGCCGCAGGCCCGAGGACGGAGAGGGTATCAATGCGCGGATCGGCGCCGGTCGAATGTTGATCGGCATCGACCGGGGATCGTACTGGCAGATCGCGTACCTGATCCCGAAGGGCGGCTACGACGCCGTGGTGGCCGCGGGCATTTCCGCCTTCCGCGCGGGCGTCGCGGGGTTGGTGCCGCACCTGGCCGACCGGGTCGACGAGATCCGCGGTTGGGACGACGTGAAGATGCTCACGGTACGGGTGAACCGACTGCGCCGCTGGCACGTCCCTGGGGCGCTGCTGATCGGCGACGCCGCGCACGCCATGTCACCGGTCGCCGGCGTCGGCATCAACCTCGCCGTGCAGGACGCGGTAGCCACCGCCCGCCTGCTGACCGGTCCGCTGCTCGCCGGCCGAGTGAGCGAGGACGACCTGGCCCGGGTGCGCGCCAGGCGGGCGTTCCCGACCATCGGCACCCAGTTGTTCCAGCGGATCATCCAGCGTGGCGTGATCGGGCGGGTGCTCGGCTCCGACCGGCCGGTGCCCGCGCCGCTGCCGATGCGGATCCTGCGCCGGATGCCCGCACTGCAGAAAGCTGCGGCCCGCCTCGTCGGCGTCGGATTGCGCCCGGAACATATAGGGACTGGAACACATAGGGACGGGCAACGAGTGGAGGCGTGATGCGAGCAGTACAGGTGGAGCGGTTCGGCGGTCCCGAGGTGTTGACGGTCCGGGACGTGCAGGCGCCGCAGCCTGGCCCGGGAGAGGCCGTCGTCGACGTGGCGGCCAGCGGGGTCAACTTCACCGACGTGTACCACCGGACGGGGCACTACCCGAATCCGCTGCCGTTCACGCCGGGCTCGGAGGGCGCCGGCATGGTGTCCGCCGTGGGCCCGGGCGTCACGGACGTGCGCGTCGGTGACCGGGTGGGCTGGGTCAACGTGATCGGCAGTTACGCCGAGCAGGCCGTCGTGCCGGCCGACCGACTGATCCCGCTTCCCGACGGCGTGGACGCCGAGACCGCCGCGGCGACGCTGCTGCAGGGCCTTACGGCGCAGTACCTGGTCCGTTCGACGTACCCGGTGCGTCCCGGCGACGACGTCCTCATCCACGCGGCGGCCGGCGGCATGGGCCTGCTGCTCACCCAGTTGGTCAAGCATCTGGGCGGACGGGTGCTCGGGACCGCGTCGACACCGGAGAAGGCCGGACTCGCCCGCGTTGCCGGCGCCGACGTGGTGGTGGGCTACGACGACGTGCCGGCGACGGTACGGGAGTTCACCGCCGGCAAGGGTGTCGCGGTCGCCTACGACGGAGTAGGCGCGAGTACCTTCGAGGCGAGCCTGTCCAGCCTGCGCCCGCGCGGCTACCTCGTCTCCTACGGTTCGGCCAGTGGCCCGGTGCCGCCGGTCGAGCCACTGCGTCTCGCGCAGGCGGGTTCGGTGTTTCTGACCCGGCCAACTCTCGGCCACTACATCGCCGCCCGTCACGAGTTGACCGAGCGCGCCGACGAGGTGTTGGGCTGGATCGTCGACGGCACGTTGAACGTGCACGTCACCGGCCGGTACCCCGTGGCCGAGGCGGCCCGGGCGCACGAGGACCTCGAGGGCCGACGCACCACCGGGAAGCTCATCCTGGTGCCCTAGCGGTCAGGGGTCAGGGGTCAGGGGTTAGCGGCCCGCCGGTCAGTTCACGGTGCCGCCGGCGGGCCGACCCCGCGTCCTCAGGCCCGGCGCAGGTGCTCGATGAGCAGGGCGTGCAGCCGGTCGGGTACCCGTAGCGGGAGGATGTGATCGGCACCGGTGAGTGTGACCAGGGTCGCGGCCGGGATCGTGCCGGCCAGCAGTCGGCCCAGATGCTCGACGGCTTCGAGGTCCCGGTCGCCGAGCACGACCAGGGCCGGCGCGGTGATCTCCGCCAGGTGCGGCAGCGCGGATGGCTCCTCGGCCGCGCGGTCGTCCGCCATGAGCGCTTCGGCCTGCTCGCGCACGATCCGGCTGGCGAAGTCTTCCGGCTCGGTGTCTGCCGGCTCGGCCGTGGCGTCCTCCGGCGGGTAAGCCGACCCGAAGGACATCGGCGCCCACAGGTGCGCGATCTCCAGCGCCAGGCCGTGCATGTCGCCGGACTCCGCAGCGGCGAGGCGCCGTTCGTGACCGGGCAGCCGCGGCCACCCGTAGCCGGAGAGTCCGGGCGCGACCAGGGTGAGCGTGCGGACCCGGTGCGGAGCGGCCAGTGTCGCGTCGATCGCGGTCGCCGCGCCCTGGCTCAAGCCGACGAAGTGCGCGGCGGGCACGCCGGTGGCGTCGAGAACGGCGAGGGCGTCGGCCACCGGCGAGAACGGCGCCTCGCTGGCCGGCGAGCGACCGAAACCGCGGGCGTCGTAGCGGATGGCCCGGTAACCGGCCGACACCAGCAGTGGGGCGGTGGTGTCCCAGACCCGCGAGTCGGTGACCCCGGCATGCAGCAGCAGTACCGGCTCGCCGGCGCCGGTCTCCTCGACGTGCAGGCGACCGCCGGGAACCTCGAGCGCGAATTCAGTCATCGCGCGCAGGCTACGACGCGACGTGCGCCGCGGCATGTGGATCGAGTCAGTGAATGGCGCCGGCCGTGAACCGCGCGTCGGTGTCGACCGTTGCCGCGGTCGCCACGATCAGGCGTAGCGCCTCGGCGACTGTCGGGACGGCCAGGGTGGGCTGGCCGCCGTCCGGTACCTGCTCCGGCGCCCACGGCACGTGCACGAACCCGCCGCGGACCCCCGGGCGCTCGCTGGCGAGCAGGTGCATCAGCCCGTAGAAGACGTGGTTGCACACGTAGTTGCCGGCAGTCGGCGACACCTCCGCCGGGATCCCGGCCGCGCGTACCGCGGCCACGCTCGCCTTGATGGGCAGGGTAGAGAAGTAGGCGGCCGGCCCGCCGGGCACCACCGGCTCGTCGATCGGCTGGTTGCCGGCGTTGTCGGGGATGCGGGCGTCGTCGACGTTGACCGCCACCCGCTCCACGCTGACCGCCGCGCGGCCGGGCGCCAGCCCGACGGCGACCACGAGATCCGGGTCGACCCGGACGACCTGCTTGCGTAGCTCGTCGATCGAGTCACCGAACACGCAAGGCAGCTCGACGGCCGTCAACGAGAACCCGTCCAGCGGGACGGCTGCCGCCAGGCGGGCCGCCTCCCACGACGGGTTCAGTGCGGCGCCGTCGAATGGCGCGAAGCCGGTGAGCAGGACTCGGACCATGGGGAGCTCCTTCAAAACCGTCTCAGGTGGACCTGGGTGGCGGGTCGGTCTACGCGCGGGAGAACGCCGATGCGCGCCGCACCTGGTCGTCCGTGGGGCGCACTCCCGTGTACAGGACGAACTGTTCCAGCGCCTGAAGGGCGATGACCTCGGCGCCGGTGATGATTTTCTTGCCCTGCGCCTGTGCGCGGCGTACCAGCGGGGTCAGGGCGGGGAGCGCAACGACGTCGAACACGGTCTCGGCCAAGTCGACGACACCGGGCTCGACCGGCAGGTCATCGGCGGCGGGACCGCCCGCCATCCCGACCGGCGTCGCGTTGACGAGCAGTTGCGGCCGGCTCGATCCCAGATCGGGCCGCCACGTGTACCCGTACTGCTCGGCCAGCGCCGCGCCCGTCCGTTCGTTGCGGGCGACGACGGTGCCCGAGGTGAATCCCGCGTCGCGCAGCGCCGCGACGACCGCCTTGGCCATGCCTCCGCTGCCGAGGACGGCGAAGGTGCTGTCCGCCGGTACGTCACGGTCGGCCAGGAGCTTGGAGACGGCGAGGTAGTCGGTGTTGTAGGCGCGCAGGTGACCGTCGGTGTTGACGATCGTGTTGACGGACTGGATCGCGGCCGCGGAGTCGTCCATGGCGTCCATGTACTGGATGCAGGCTTCCTTGTACGGCATCGAAATGCCGCAGCCGCGGATGCCCAGGGCCCGGATGCCGGCGATGGCCGCCGCGAGGTCCGTGGTCGTGAACGCCTTGTAGACGTAGTCGAGGCCCAGTTCGTCGTACAGGAAGTTGTGGAATCTCGTCCCGTGGTTGCTCGGCCGTGCGGCCAGCGACATGCACAGCTGGGTGTCCTTGGTGATCTCTCTGCCCATGTCGGTCCAGGCCTCTTCACGTGATCGACGGTGAGTCCGGTCGTCGCGATTGTGCCCCAGACCCGACCGCGCCCGGCCGGCGGCGGGTTCGTGAAGATGCGCCGGTCACTCCGATGTCGTGTCGCTGCGTTGGCGTGGGGGCGGTCGCCGGGGGGCTGAGGATTTGCCTCAGCTGGGGGCGACGTCGGTACTGATCCAACTCTGGTGGCTGCTGACGAACGCCTGCATGTTGTCCGCCGCCATGTCCTTCAATAGCTGCAGGCTGTCCGGTGACAGCGTCTCGTACGCGACGTTGTCGATGGTGACCGGATTGAAGGCTCCGCCGTTGGTTTTGATCATCGTCATGTTGTCGGGCTTGATGCCCTTCAGGGTGAAGATCCAGTCGGCGATGTCCACGTTGTTGTTGTAGAACGACACGGCCTTGCCGACCGACTTGAGTACCCCGTTGACCTTGATCGGGTTGGTGATGACGCCGGTGCTGGTCGTCTTGTTGAGCAACGCTTTCAGGAACTGCTGTTGGTGGCGTTGCCGGCCGTAATCGGCGTCCTGGTTGGCGAGGAGGTCGCGCTGGCGTACGTAGTCCAAGGCCTGCCAGTCGGCGAAGTCGTGCCAGCCGACCTCGTACACCTCTGGGCGCATATTGGGCTTGAGTCCGGCGACGGTGCCGTCGGGGTTGATGTTGTAGGGAACGCCGCCCTTGCCGGTCTTGACGTTGGTGCCGATGTGGATCGAGGTCACCTTCTCGTCGACGTACATGCGTACACCGCCGATCGCCTGGACCAGGCCTCTGAAACCGTCGAAGTTGACGATCGCCGCACCGTTGAACTTGAGGCTTCCGCCGGAGAGGTTGCTGACCGTCTCGGCGAGAAGTGCCAGGCCACCGTCGCGGCCGCCGTTGTTCTGGGAGCCGGCCTGGAACGCCCCGTTGATCTTGTCGGTGCCGCCGGCGTAGCCGGTTGCTCGATGGGCGGGTATGGTCACGCGGCTGTCGCGGGGGATCGACGCCAGATAGATCGCGTCGTGGCTGGCGGGAATGTGCGCGACGATGATCGAGTCGGCGCGGGCGCCATCGGTCCTGCCTGAACCTTCGTCGATACCGACCAGCAGGAGGTTGATCGGGCCGTTGATCGAGGTGCCGCCGGTCACCCCCGCGCTGCCGAGGCCGCCGTCGTGGGTGAGGCCGCCGGTGTAGTGGACCAGCAGGAGCTTGCCGGCGACCAGCGAACCGCCGCTGATCACCATGAGTAGCGCGCCAACCCCGATCATGACCCGCGTCCATAGCGGCGGACGCCACCCGGCACTGCCGCGGTCTGCCGCGCCCCTCGTAGTCGGGCCCACTCCAACCTCCCCTGCGTACGCCAATCCCGCTCCCTATACACGTAACGTGACCCCGGTTCCGTTGCGTTCAATCATTGCATCGATGAGCAACGAAGCGGCGATGAGCAACGACGCAAGCGATGAGCAACGACATTGTCGGATCAACGGCGCAGCGGGTACGAATAGGGCGCGCTACCGCCGGGCCGCCAGCATCGCGACCCATACTGCGAAGCGCCAACCGGACCGGCAGGCCGTCACCAACAGGAACGCGGCGCGAAGCCCGCAGCTCCTCGCCATGCCGCGCAAGGAGGAGGACGTTCTGGGGCGCGTTCGGCGCTGCCCTCCGGCTAGCTCCGGGCCTCCTGCGGGACAGCCTGGTCGGATGAGCCGATACCGTGCGAGAAGGACCCCGCCTCTGGTCCACGCAGCGGCGCGGGCTGACCCTGCAACAGGGGCAGCGCGTCACGTAGGTCGCGCAGGAACTGGTCGGCCAGATCGTGGGTGAACCCGTTGCGTACCACGATGCGCAGCACGGCCAGGTCGGTCCGGTTGTCCGGGAAGGTGTACGCCGGGACCAGCCAGCCCTGTTCGCGCAGTGCGCTGGACACGTCGAACACCGAGTAGTTGGTCACGTCCTGGGCCAGGGTGAACGCGACCACCGGTAGTTCGTCGCCCCTGGTCAGCATTTGAAACGGCCCCAGTTCGCCGATGCTGATCGCCAGCGCGCGGGCAACCTCACGGGAGTACTGCTGCACCCGGCGGTAGCCCTCGAATCCCAGCCGGAGGAAGTTGTAGTACTGGGCGACGACCTGAGATCCGGGCCGGGAGAAGTTCAGGGTGAAGGTCGGTAGCTGACTGCCCAGGTAGTTGACGTTCAGCATCAGGTCCGAGGGCAGCGCGTCGGGATCGCGCCACACCACCCAGCCCACGCCCGGATAGACGAGGCCGTACTTGTGTCCGGAGGTGTTGATCGAGGCGACCCTGGGCAGCCGGAAGTCCCAGACGAGTTCGGGATCGCAGAACGGCGCGATCATCCCTCCGCCCGCGGCGTCCACGTGGACCGGGATGTCCCAGCCGCTGCGCTCCTGGAGGCGGTCCAGCGCCGTGCATATGTCGAGGACAGGTTCGTAGCTGCCGTCGAACGTCGAGCCCAGGATCGTCGCTACGCCGATGGTGTTCTCGTCGCAGCGCGCCACGGCCTCCTCGGCCGTCAGGTGGAACCGTTCGCCCTCCATCGGCACCAGACGCGGCTCCACATCCCAGTAGTTGGCGAACTTCTCCCAGCACACCTGGACGTTGCTGCCCATGACGATGTTCGGCCGGCCGGTCGGCTTGCCGGCGGCCCGGCGGGCGTTCTGCCAGCGCCGCTTGAGCGCGAGCCCGCCGAGCATGCAGGCTTCGCTGGAGCCGGTGGTCGAGGTGCCCGGAGCGTCGTCGATATCGGACGCGTGCCACAGGTCGGCCAGCATCCGTACGCAGCGCGACTCCAGGTCGGCCGTGTGCGGGTACTCGTCCTTGTCGATCAGGTTCTTGTCGCGACTCTCGTCCATGAGCCTGTCGGCCTGCGGCTCCATCCACGTCGTGACGAACGTCGCCAGGTTGAGTCGCGGGTTGCCGTCGAGCATCAGCTCGTCGTGTACGACCTGGTAAGCGACCGCCGGGTCGAGTTCGCCGGCGGGGAACCGGTCTCTGGGAATCCGCAGCGGCGCTCGGGTGAAGATCGGGTTGACCGACAGATCCGGTCGGCGCGGGCGCGACAGCGTCATGCCACCGACGCTAAGGCCTGGGCCGGGTACCCGCTGGCCAAGCCGACGGTCAGAACGGGTTGCGGGCGCGCTTGAGTTCGCTGAACTGCGGCACCGTCGACAGCAGACGCAGCGCCTCGAACAGTCGGTCCGCTTCGTCGCCCGGTGGGACCGCTGCCAGTACCGGGCCGAAGAAGGCGGGGCCGTCGTCGAAGGCGGTCACCGGGCTGCCGGTCTCGGTGCCGACGCGGGCCTGTGACTCGTCGTGGCTGGCGCGCACGGCGGTGTCCAGTATGGAGTCGTCGGCGGCTGCCGCCAGGCCCTCGGGCAGGCCGGCGTCGGCGATCGCCCCGGCGAGTGTGGTCGCGTCCTTGTCGCCGCCCCGCTCATGGATGCGCTCACCGAGCGCGGTGTAGAGCCGGTCGAAGGCCTCCTGGCCGTGCCGGGAGTCGGTGGCGGCCAGGACCCGCAGGACGCCCGTGCCCCAGGCCATGCCGGCGCGGTACTTCTCCGGGACCTCTCTGCCCTCGTTGAGGATGCTGAGGCTGAGCAGTCGCCAGCGCACATTCTCGCCGCGACGCGCGGCGACGTCCCGGATCCAGCGCGAGGCACGCCACGTGTACGGACAGGTCGGGTCGAGATAGAAGGTGACAGCCATGGCCGTCATCCTGCCCTAGCCACCAGCCTGCTCAGCCGCCAGCCTGCTCAGCCACCAGAGCGGGATGCCTGGGGTCGTCGACGCGGACCACGACGTCGGCGAGCTGCGCCGGGTCGACCTCGTCGGCGTAGCGCCCGTACGCCGGGAGGGTCCACCGGTCGGCGTCCGCGGTGCGGCGCGCCAGCGCTGCCGGCGACATCGACAGATGGACGACCAGGTCGAGGGGGAGTCCGGTGCCCAGGAGCAGCGCGCCGCTCAGCAGCAGGATCCCGCTCTCGGGCAGGCTCACGTACGCGGCCCGGGTGGCCCGGTCCGTCGCCGTGTCCCAGAGCGTCGGCAGGATTCGCCCGGTGCCGCTGGCCGCGAGGGGGTCGAGGACCTCGCGGGTGAGACCGCGTACGTCGAGCCAGTCCTCGTAGAAGGCGTCCGGATCGGTGCGGCCCCGTTCCAGCCGCAGCGAGGCCGGGCGCAGGAAGTCGTCGGCGCGTACCCGCTGGACCGGCCGTCCCCGTACCCGCAGCGGCGCGATCAGCGCGTCGGCGAGCTCGTGCGGGCCGGTGGGCGGAGCGCCGTCGATCGCGACCCGCAGCCACGGCTCGGCGGGCCTGGCATCGATGAGCTTGGCCAGTTCTTCGACGAGTACGTCGGGTGAGACAGGTCGGACGGGCACGGCACTCTTCCACTGGATGCGTCGGTTCAGTTGGACGCGTCGGTGAGACGCGTCGATCCCGCTCAGCGGACCGAGCGGGAT
>JAOPWA010000035.1 GCA_025965915.1 Dactylosporangium sp.
CAACGATGACAAGGGTGGCCAGCGCGCCGCCGGTGTCAGCGACGACCCGGCCGGTCACGACGCCAACGACGACAAGGGTGGCCAGCGCGCCGCCGGTGTCAGCGACGACCCGGCGGGCCATGACGCCAACGACGACAAGGGTGGCCAGCGTCCGAGCGGCTCGAGTGCAGGCAACCGCCACTGATCGGCTCGACAGGTCAGGACGTGCCGGGTGGTGGAGCCCCCAACTCGACGGTGATCGTCGTACCGCCGCCCGGCGTCTGGCCAAGGGCCAGCGAGCCACCCGAGTTGCTGGCCACCCGGCGCACGATGTCCAGCCCCAGACCAGTGGATCCGTTGCCGCTGTGCCCCCGGCGCAGTGACGACGGATCCGGCATGCCAGGGCCGTTGTCACTCACGACGAGGACGGCACCGCCCCCGGGCCGGCGGGCCAACTGGACGCGCATCGCGCAGCCCTCCGGCGTGTGGGCGAACACATTCCCCAGTAGGGCATCCAGGCAGGCCGTGAGGTCGTCGGCGCTCACCCGTACCGGCACCGGATCCCGCGTCAGCTCCACCTCGACCGGACGGCCCTCGTCGGCCGCGAGCGCCGACCAGAACTCCACCCGCTCGGCGACAAGGTCGTTCGCGACACAGGTCGCCACCACATCATGGCGTACCGGCCGCCGGGCCTCGCGGATGACCGCGTCGACCATCCGCTGGACCGCGTCGACGTCGGCACCGATGCGCAGCCGGTCGTCAGGATCGCGCAGCGACTCCGCGTCGATGCGTAGGGCGGTCAGCGGCGTTCGTAGCCGGTGCGAGAGATCGGCGACCATCTCGCGTTCGCTTGCCAGCAGTTCGTCGATGCGGCTCGCGAGGAGATTCAGTCCGGCGCTGACCTGGCGTACCTCGGGCGGCCCCGTGAAGTCGGCTCGCGCGGACAGGTCGCCGTGGGCGAGCCGGTGCGACACCTGGGCGACAGCGGTGAGCGGTCGGGTGAGGTTGCGGGCGAGCTGGTGCGCGACGAGGACGCTGACGACGAGCAGGCCGACTCCGAGCAGTCCCAGGACCAGCCAGGAACGCCCGACCCCACTCTGCAACTCCGCGTCGGAGACGAAGGCGCGGATCACGGCCGTGCCCTGGCTGAGCCCTCCGACCGCGACGAGGACCTCGCGGCCACCCGTTACCTGAGTGTTGAAACTGCGCCCGGTCGCGGCCAGAGCCACGGCGGGGGAGCGGGGCGCCTGGGCGCCGACGACCCGGCCGTCGGGCAGGAACACGCTCAGTTGGTGGCGGCTGGTCGCGTTCGCTCGGGCGACGGTCAGCTCGAGCGACTGCGCGTCGACCGTGGAAACGAGCGGGGCAAGCGCCTGTAGCTGCACGAAGGCTCCGCTGACCGCCCGGTCGGTGGCCGTGGAGCGGACCAGCAACGCGAGCGGCGCCAGGAATGCGACCAGTACCAGCGATGTCGTGGCGGCGACGAGCAGGATCAGCCGGATCCTCATGCCGTCGGTGCCGTGAGCTTGACCCCTACCCCGCGGATCGTGTGTAGGTATTGAGGCTGCGCGGCGGTCTCACCGAGCTTGCGGCGAAGCCACGACAGGTGGACGTCGACGGTCTTGTCAGCGCCCCCGAACGGCAGTCGCCAGACCTGGGCCAGCAGTTCACGCTTGGTGACCACGGTGCCCGGCCGGGCGGCGAGATACCCGAGCAGGTCGAATTCGCGGGGCGTGAGCTCCAGCGGTACCCCGGCAAGAGTGGCCTCGCGGCTGGTGGGATCCACCCGGAGGGCGCCAACGACCAACGCCGTGGCCGGCTCGGCGCCGTCGTCGCCGAGCCGGCGGAGCACCGCACGGATCCGCGCGTCGAGCTGGGCCGGCCCGAACGGTTTGACCAGGTAGTCGTCGGCGCCGCGGTCCAGGACGTCGACCATGACGCGCTCGTCGTCGCGGGCGGTGGCGACGATGACCGGTACCTGGCTCACCGAGCGCAGCATCCGCAGTGCCTCCCGTCCGTCCACGTCGGGTAGCCCGAGGTCGAGAACAACGAGATCAACTGGAGCGTCGAGGATCGACTGGAGCCCCGCCATCGCGGTCGACGCGCTGGACACGACATGCCCGAGGTCGGTCAGCGCGTGGATGAGGGCGCGGCGGATCTCCGCGTCGTCCTCCACCAGGAGGATTTGTGGCACGTGAGCACGGTACGCGCTACCCGGTCGATGGTTGGCCGGGTGAACGGCCATTTTGTGAGCGCCTTAACCTCCACTTATCACTCGACGAGGCATCATCGCCATGTGACTGGACCTGTTCGGCGCTTGGTGGCGAGCGTGCTCGCGTGGATCGTGGGGGCGGTGGCGGCAGTCGCCGTCGGCGTGCTCGCGCTGTCGATGATCGGTGACGACCTGACCTCGCGGACGGCACAACCGCTCAGCCAGGACGCCGTGGCGCGGGAGGCGTCCGCCGCATCCGCCGAGCCCGTGCCGGCTGTGTCTGAATCGTCCCAGCTGGGCCCGGCGCCCTCCACCTCCCCTGCGGCCCCGACCCCCGCGGCGACGCCCGGACAGGGCAGTGGCGGCGTCGATAGGCTCGTCTCCTCGCCGGGCGGCACCGCCATCGCCCGGTGCGCCAACGGGCAGGTGTACCTCGTGTCGTGGAGCCCGGAGCAGGGTTACCGCACCGACAACGTCGCCCGCGGCCCTGCCGCCGTGGCCAGCCTGAAGTTCGAATCCGACGCCAACAAGGTGTTCCTGTCGGTGCGCTGCGCCGGCACCGAGCCGCAAGGGTCCGTCACCCAGCAGGCTGACGATCACGGTGGCGGTGGCAAGGGTAAGGACGGCTGACGGATACAGGCTCCGGTCAGAGCGCCGGCAGCCCGATCGACCGGAAGCAGCGCCCGTCCTCGCTGACCACCGCCGACTCGTACCCGTCCAGGCGCGCCAGCCAGGCCAGCCCTGCCTCGCCCATGGCTACAGCGGCGGTGGCGTACGCGTCGGCCAGACCGAGGTCGGGGCCGACCACGGTCACCGACCTCAGCCGTTCGGCAGGTACCCCGCGGTGCGGGTCGATGATGTGCGGGCCGCGCTCGTAGGTCCCCGACGTGGCGATGGCGAGATCGGTACCCGTGATCACGAAGCTGACCGCGAGCGGCTCCCACGGGTGACGCACCCCGATCCGCCAGTCGTTCGACGGCGTCGGGCAGCCACGTACCCGTACATCACCGCCGGCGTTGACGCAGTGGTTGGCCGCGCCGCCCGCGACGAGCACGTCCGAGGCGACCTGGACCGCCCAGCCTTTGACATACCCGGACGGATCGAGGCCGCCGGTCGCGTACACGTCGAAGTACCCGTCGGTGGCGCGCCACAGGTCGGCGCACCGTTCCACCACGGCGCGAACCTGCGGTGCGCACTCTTCCAGCCGCAGGTCGCCACGGCGAAGCCGGTTCACCTCGCTGTCCGGCTTGTAGGTGCTGAACAGTTCGTCCACCAGGCGCAGCCAGGAGAACACCCCTTCGGCCAGGGTGGCGAGCGTCGGGTAAGGCAGGTCGTCGGTGAGCTCGACGCTCACCGGCATGCCCATGACGTGCTCGACTTGGTGCAGTCCGGTCATCGGTACGCCGATCAGTGACTCAGCCGCGTTTCGCCGCGTCAAGGGCGGCCTGCAGCGACGTGCGGTATCCCTCGCTAGTGTAGGTCGCGCCGGAGACGGTGTTGATCGTCGCGTTCTGCGCACTGAGCGTCTCCTGCCGCAGGATGGGTGCTGCCCGGCCGCTGATCTGTACCGACCGGGCCGCATGGTCCGGCAGTTTGATGGCCGTCACATCGGTGATCCGCCCGCCGGATACGACGATGCGGACCTGAACCGGGCCGTACTCCGTCTGGACCACCGACCCGGTGAACGTTGCGGTGGTCGCCGCCGCCCCGGGGCGGGCCGAGCCGGTGGGCGGCGTCGATGTCGGGCCGTGGGAGGCCGTCGTCGGGCCGTGGGAGGCCGTTGTCGGGCCGGTCGCGACGGGCGGTGGAGCGGCTGACGCCAGGAGCGCAGCCGGGCTCGGTGCGGACGGGCTCGGTGCGGACGGGCTCGCCGCGGATGCCGCGGACGTGGCGGACTTTCCGGTGAGTGGGCCCGCTTTCAGTCCGACCAGGAGCGTCGTGCCGGCGGCTGTGCCGATGATGGCGGCGAGCAAGCGACGCACGGCGGACCTCCTGTTCTTTCGAGAAACGGGTCAGAACTCGAACGGGTCGAGGTGGATCTGGCGGCGAGGCAGGCCCAGCTTTCGCAGTGTCCGCTGTGACTGCGCGATCAGACCCTCCGGTCCGCACAGGTACACGTCCCGTGAGGTCACGTCGGGCACCAGCTCACGCATGCCCCGCGGGGTGAGGAAGTGCCGGGTGCGTGGATCGTCGCGGGAGCCCACCAGCAACCACAGGGTCGCGCCACGCGCCTGTGCCAACCACTCCAGCTCCTGGCGGAACAGCAGCTCCTCGTCGGTACTGGCGCGGTAGACCACGACCGTGCCGGCCGGTAGCTCTTCCAGCAGCGCGCGGATCGGGGCGATCCCGCTGCCGCCCGCGATGAGCAGCGCGTCGGTACGGGTACGCCGGTCCGCCGTGAAGTCGCCGGACGGGCCCTCGACGTAGACCCGCGTACCCGGTCTCAACCGGCGCAGCCGCGCGGTGTGGTCGCCGACCGTCTTGACCGTTACCCGCAGCCACTGTTCGTTGGGCGCTGCCGATAGCGAGAACGGGTGCGCCTGCGACCAGTAGCCGCGGGTCAGGAAACGCCAACGGAAGAACTGTCCCGCCTTGGCGTCGAGCCGGTGCAGGTCGCGGCCGGCGACGTACACCGACACGCTGTCGGGCCCCTCGTCGACCACCCGCACCACCCGTAGCCGGTGCCGCAGGTTCAGCATCAGCGGGCCGAGCAGCCGGCTCCACAGCACTTCAGCCGCGACCAGCAGGTACAGGCCGATCCAGAAGTACCGCGCGGCCCGGCCGCCGGCGAGTTCCTGTCCGCCCGCGAACTGGTGTCCGTAGCCGAGGAAGAGCACCAGGTACGAGGTGAGGTGCAGGTAGTACCAGACCTCGTAGCGCAGTGCCCGGCGTAGTGCCCGGATGCTGAGCAGCGCGATACCCACGAGCAGGACGGTCGCCAGGAGGGCGTTGACCATGTACGGGTACCGCGTGAGCATCGTCCACGTCTCGGCGGGAACCGACGCGTGGTCGGTCCACGCGTACCCGAAAACAATCAGGACGGCGTGGGCGACGATCGCGACGACGAGGAAGGTGCCCAGCTCACGGTGCCAGGCGGTGAGGTGACGGGCACCGGCCCAGCGTTCCAGCCAGCCGGACCGGCTCATCAGCAGTACCTGGACGAGCAGGGCGTACCCGCCGAGCAGCCCGGTGATCCGGCCGCCGGCGGTGAGCACGGCCCCGGGGTCGTTCAGCGAGCCGGCCGGCGTGTCCAGCCACCACGGTGCGACGGCCGCGACGAACCCGGCCCAGAACAAGGCACGTATCAGCCAGCCGCCAGGCCTGATGTCCGCCGGCGGCCGGGCGGGCCGGAAGAACGCGGCCGGCGGTCGGCTTGCTTGGCCGGGCCGCCCCGCCGGCCGCAATGGGCGCGCGACGGGTCGGACCGGGGGTGCCGGAAGCGTCCGATAGGTCGTCGCTGCGGATTCCATCGAGTACGTCGTACCAGCCCACGTGAGGTGCCCACCAGGGCATTGCGGCTATCTTAGGTTTTTTTGGGGTTCTCTTAGCCTGGCGTTAGTCCAGCCGGCGGGAGAGGGAGCCGGGGTCAGTCGGCCTGGCCGTGTACGTCCGCGTGGGCGGCCGGGATGCTGCCCAGACGTCCGGCCTGGTAGTCCTCGAAGGCCTGGATGAGCTCGGCCTTGGTGTTCATCACGAACGGGCCGTACGCGACGACCGGCTCGCGGATCGGCAGGCCGCCGAGGAAGAGCACGTCGAGCTGCGGGCTGCGGCCGTCCTGGCTCGAGCCGGCGGCCACGGTCACCGTGTCACCGGCGCCGAAGACCGCGAGTTGGCCGGCCTCGATCGGACGCCGCTCGTCGCCGACCGCGCCGCGACCGGCGAGCACGTACGCGAGGGCGTTGAACTCGGTGCGCCAGGGCAGCGACAGCGTCGCGCCAGGGCTGACGGTGGCGTGAACCAGGGTGATCGGCGTATGCGTCGAACCCGGACCGGCGTGTCCGGCCACCTCGCCGGCGATCACCCGGACCAGCGCCCCACCGTCAGCAGACGAGAGCAGGGCGACGTTGGTGGCGCGGATGTCCTGGTAGCGCGGCGACGCGAACTTCAGCGCCTTCGGCAGGTTGACCCACAGTTGGAAGCCGTGGAACAGTCCGCCGCTCATGACCAGGTGCTCGGGCGGAGTCTCGATGTGCAGGATGCCCGCGCCGGCCGTCATCCACTGCGTGTCGCCGCCTGCGATCAGGCCGCCGCCGCCGTTGGAGTCGGAGTGGGCCATCTCGCCGTCGATCATGTACGTGACGGTCTCGAAGCCGCGGTGCGGGTGCCAGGGGGTGCCCTTGGGCTCACCCGGCGCGTATTCCACCTCGCCCATCTGGTCCATGTGAATGAAGGGGTCCAGCGCACGGAGGTCGACGCCGGCGAACGCGCGCCGTACCGGGAAACCCTCGCCCTCGAAGCCGCGCGGTGCGGTCGTCACCGAGGTGACCGGCCGTGGATGCGTCGTGGCGGGGTCGCTCGCCGGGACCCGGGGCAGTACCAGGATGTCCTCAACGGTGACAGCAGGCATGGCAGCTCTCCTGAAGGCTTGGTCGGCGCCGGTCGACCCGGCAGCCAGGCACCACTATACTTGCTTAGACAACATTCCGCAAAGCAACAAAGCGGCGGATGTGCTCGGGTTGCCGGCGTACCCGCCGCGAGGTGCACTTGAGCGCGTGGGCGAGATCCGGGTCGGCACCGCATCGTGGACCGACAAGACCCTGTTGGCCGCTGGCTGGTATCCGAGCACGGCGAACACCGCGGAGAAGCGGCTGGGCTACTACGCGCGCCAGTTCCCCCTCGTGGAGGTCGACGCCACCTACTACGCGCCGCCGGCCGAACAGACCGCCAGATTGTGGGCGCAGCGCACGCCGGACGACTTCACGTTCAACATCAAGGCGTTCAGCCTGCTGACCGGCCACCCGTCCAAGCCGACCGCGCTGCCGACCGATCTACGCCCCGAGACCGACAAGAAGAACATCTACCCGAACGATCTGGAGCCGCAGGTCTACGAAGATCTGTGGAGCCGCTTCCTGTCCGCGCTCGACCCGCTCGCCGACGCCGGCAAGCTCGGCGTCGTCCTGTTCCAGTTCCCGCCCTGGTTCACGATCCGCAAGTCCAACAAGCAGTACATCCTCGAGGTGGCGCAGCGTTGCAAGCCGCTGCGGGTGGCCGTCGAGTTCCGGCACAGTTCATGGTTCGCGGGCGACAACGCCGAAGAGACCCTCGGCTTCCTGCGCAAGCACGACCTGCCGTTCGTCGGCGTGGACATGCCGCAGGGGCACAAGTCGTCGGTGCCTCCGGTGCTGGCCGCGACCTCGGACCTGGCTGTGGTGCGCTTTCACGGACACAGCGACAAATGGACCAGCCACGACATCCAGGAGAAGTTCGGATACTTCTACTCCGACACCGAACTGGCGGAGTGGGCGCCGCGGCTTCGGAAGCTGGCGACCGAGGCGGACCAGACCCACGTGCTGTTCAACAATTGTGCCGGTGACAACGCGCAGCGCAACGCCGCTTCGATGGCGAGCCTTCTGGAAGCCGACTAGTGCCCGCCGGGATGGGCCGGGTCGACCGGCCCGGCCCATCCCGTACGCATGGACCTCAGTCCTCGATGTTCTTCGACGTCACGGCGGCGTACGCGTCGACGATGCCGTGTCCGTAGAACCCGTTGAACTCTTCGCCGCCGGTGCAGGTGGCGTCCCACTCGGTCGTGCGCCCCTCCGGCGTGTAGCTGCGCAGCCGGGGCTCCGGGCAGGCGTGCTGGGCTGCCGAGTGGGTCAGGACCGACTCCACGGTGGACGGCGACAGGGTCAGGGTCCCGCGGTGCGACCGGTCGGGGTGGCCGAACCTGCTCACGATCAGGGCTGCCACGCCCGCGGCGTGCGGTGAGGCCATCGAGGTGCCCTGCAGGTAGGTGTAGTACCCGCACCGGCCGTCCGTGGTGCACTCCTTGAACACCGTGCCCGCGCCGGCCGGCGTGATGTTGCCATCCGCGTCGACCAGCTTCTCCTCTTGCAGCACCTTCTTGGGGTACGTGGAGAGGATCTCGTTCTCGGCGGTGCGGTAGCTGGAGGTCCCGATACCGTCCCGGAACCAGCCACCCGGCGCCGCAACCGAAATCTGCTCGGTGCCGTAGTTGGAGTAGTCGGACTTCGTGCCCGACGGGCCGAGCGCGGACACGCCGATCACGAACGGGCCTTCCGCCGGCAGGTCCAGGCAGGACTTGTTGTCGATCGGGCGGGGGTAGCTCGTCTTGTCCGGGTAGTCCGGGCTGCTCGTGTCGGTGCGCGGGTTGCCGAGGTCCTCGTGGTTGTTGCCGAGCGCCCCGACCAGGGTCACGCCGTGCAGGTGGGCGTAGGTCAGCGCCCGCACCATGCCCTTGATGATGGTGCGCTGCTCGGCCTGCGCGGTCGGCGAGTCGGCCGGGTTGTTGGCGCAGTTGTACAGCCAGGGGTCGAGGTAGAACGACATGTTGACCACGTCGATACCGGCGTCGCCGGCGTACGTCAGTGCGTTGACCACCGGCTCGAGGAAGAAGAAGCCCGCGTCCTGGCCGCCCTTGAGCTCCACCAGCGACACGTTCGGCGCCACGCCCGAGACACCCACGCCGTTGGCTGCGGCGCCGATGGTGCCGGCGACGTGCGTACCGTGCCCGCCGTCGTCGGTGCCGACCGGGTCAAGGCAGCTTGCGACCTCGCAGGGGCCGTCGACGGCCGGGATGTCCTTGGCGAAGTTGCGCGACAGCTTCCAGTCGAAGTTGGCGGCGATGTCAGGGTTGCTGGCGTCGACCCCGGTGTCCAGGACGCCGACCGAGACCCGGCGGTCGCCAGCGGTCACCGTGCGGGCCTGGTCGGACTTGACCATCCGCAGTCCCCACAGCTTGTCGTCGAGGGGGTCCATGCCGACGGTCGTGCCACCCCGCTTGGCGGACCCGGCGGCACGGTTGGCGCCGAGCGACTCCTTCTCCACGTCCGACTTGGGTGTGGTTGGCTGCTGCGATGGAGCCCGGCCGATCGGGGTACGGTGCGCGGCACCGCTCAGCGTCGAGGACGCGGCCGTGCGCTCGATGAAGCCGGACTCGGGGCCGACCACGCGGAACATGCCCACGGTGTCATTGCGCTCCACCACCCGGCCGCCGGCCCGTTCGATGGCGGCCACCGCGTCCGCGCCACTGACGTTGTCCGCTGCGAGCACGGTGTACTCGGTCGACCCGCCAGTCTCCGCCGCCGCGGGCGATGCCGCGGTTCCGACGCTGGCAGTGGCCACGATGAGCGCGGCGGACGCCAGGGCGCGTGTGACACGTCTATGCGTTCTCAATGGTCACTCTCCATATCGATGGGGATTCCGATATGACATCTGACTTGGGGAGAGTGCGCCAGGCGTAAGAGTCGATGTCAACCCTTGCGGTCACCCGTTCGAGATCACGCTGACGGGGCGCCGCGCCGACGAGAGGGTGATGTCGGGCCGCACTGTGTCAGAGAGCATAAGGGACTTCTATAAGCACGTGATATAAATATGCGCATGGCGGAAACCGGAACCGATCCGAGTAAGCCGCATGATTTCGACAGGTCCGAGGGTCTGGACGATCTCGACCGGCGCCAGCTGGCGATCAGTTTCGAGCGGGCCTTCACCCTGGTGCGCCGACTCAACCCGCAGGGGGACATCAGCCTCACGGCGGCGTCGGCCCTTCGCACTCTCGAGCGGCACGGACCGCACCGGCTCTCCGAGCTAGCTGCCAAGGAGGGCGTCACCCAGCCGGCCATGACCCAACTGGTCTCGCGGCTGGAGCGGGCCGGTTTGGCGCAGCGGTGCAACGATCCGGCCGATGGGCGGGTGGTGGTCGTGCGCATCGCCGACCCCGGACGTGAGCTGCTGCTGGTGCGGCGCGAGGCCCGGGCCCACAAGTTGCACGAGCTGATGAGCTCCCTGGCGCCGGCGGACCGGGCGGCGATCATGGCCGCTCTGCCCGCCTTGGACCGCCTGGCTGACCTGCTCCCGCCGTAATCCCACCTGCGAGATCTGGACAGGGATGAATCATCGACGAAGGGGAATCGCTTAAATGGCATCGAGTACGCCGGCCGGCGTGATGACGGCGGACCACCCGCGTTACAAGTGGGTGGCGCTGTCCAACACGACGCTCGGAACACTGATCGCCACGATCAACGCATCGATCGTGCTGATCTCTTTGCCGGCGATCTTCAACGGCATCAAGCTCGATCCGCTCGGCGCCGGCAACGTCAGCTACCTGCTGTGGATGTTGATGGGGTACATGCTGGTCACAGCCGTACTCGTGGTGACGCTTGGCCGGCTCGGCGACATGTACGGGCGGGTGCGCATCTACAACGCCGGCTTCGCGCTCTTCACCGTCACGTCGGTCGCCCTGTCGCTTGACCCG
>JAOPWA010000269.1 GCA_025965915.1 Dactylosporangium sp.
GCCGCCGCACTGGGCGGGCCTGACGATGCCGCCGCCGAGGAGGTGGTGGTTGTCGTGATGCCGCGCGGCACCCCGATGTGGCGGGTGGTTCAGCAGGTCGAGGCAGCGGCCGGGGATGGGCGCTGACGGCTCGGTGCGTCGTCTGTGATCTCCCCGACGTTGGACAGCGTGAACGGGTGCCGGCACGCTACGTTACCGACCAGGGCCGGATCATCGAGTCGGGCCCGGTACGCGACCTGCTCACCCGGCCGGGCTCGGGGCCACTGTCACCCCTTGATGCCCTGCGAGGCGAGTCCGCGGACGAAGAAGCGCTGGAAGATGATGAAGATGATCGCGACCGGGACGATCGTGAGGATCGAGCCGGCGAGCATCACCGGATAGTCGAACGTCTGCCCGCCCGCTCCGCCGCGGCCCAGCGTGGACAGCCCGAACGGCAGGGTCCAGTGGTCCGGGCTGGCCCGCACCACGATGAGTGGCATCAGGAACTCGTTCCACGTGGCCTGGAACGCCAGGATGGTCAGGGTGATCAGCGCGGGTCGGGCCACCGGCAGCACCACGTGCCAGTACGTCTGGTAGATGTTGGCCCCGTCGATGCGGGCCGCCTCCTCCAGTTCCCGGGGTATCTGCTCGAAGAACTGCTTCATGATGAAGATGCCGGCGGCGTCGACCGCCAACGGGAAGATCAGTCCTGGGTACGTGTTGAGCAGGTTCATCTCCTTGAGCACCAGGAACCGTGGCACGGTCAGCACGATGGGCGGCACCGCCATGACGGCGAGCACCCCGGCGAACACCAGCCCCCGTCCGCGCCACCGCAGTCGCGCCAGCGAATATCCGGCGAGAGAGTCGATAAACAGCCGCAGCAGGGTCGCCGCGACGGTCACGATGATGGAGTTGAGCGTCCACCGCGGGAAGTCGCTGTGCAGCAGGACGAACTGCCAGGCGCGGGTGGTCAGCTCCAGCGGCCAGGGCAGTACCGGATGCGACGCGATCTCGGCGCGTGACTTGAGGGTGCCGGCCAGCGACAGCAGGAACGGGTACAGGAAGACGAGTGCGGACACCAGCAGGAAGGCGTAGCCGAGCACCCGCTTGCCGGCCCGCCACGGGTTGCGGCGGCTGCGGTTGCGGGCCGCGGTCGGTTCGATGGCGGTCACGTCAGTCCTTCCTGCGCAGTGCCAACCGCTGCAGGCCGGTCAGCGCGACGATGATTACGAACAGCACGAACGCCACGGCGGCGGCGCGTCCCATCGCCGAGTTCTCGAACCCTTCCCGGTAGACCAGGTACGCGGGGGTCAGCGTCGTCTTCTGCGGGCCGCCGGACGTCATCGCGTACACCTGGTCGAAGACCTGCCAGGTGCCGATGAGCCCGAGGGTGAGGACCAGGAACAGGGTGGGGCGCAGCAGGGGCAGGGTGATAGAGAAGAACCGCTGGCGCGGCGAGGCCCCGTCCAGCATCGACGCCTCGTCCAGCTCCTCCGGGACGCTCTGCAACCCGGCGAGGAACATCAGCATGAACGTCCCGACGGTGGTCCACACCGAGAGGGTCATCACCGCGCACAGGGCGATGCTGGGCCCGGACATCCACTCCCACCAGGAGAGTCCGAGCAAGCTGTGCCCGGCCAGCGCCTGCGGCCCGCTGTGCACGCCGAGCCAGCCGAGCACGATATGGATGACGCCGTTGGCGTCGTCGAGCCAGACGGTCTGCACGGTGCCGGGCAGGAGCGCGCTGAGCACCGCGTTGACCAGGCCGGTCGGGCTGAACAGGAAGATGAAGATGAACGCCACCGCGATGGAGCTGGTGACGGACGGGAAGTAGAACGCGGTGCGGAAGAACGTACGCCCCTTGAGGAACTTCTGGTTGACCACCACCGCGAGCCCGAGCGCCAGCGCGGTCTGGGCCGGGACCACCCCCAGTACGTAGTAGAGGTTGTTGCGCAGGCTCTTGGCGAAGTCGGTCTGCACGATTCCGGACTTGACCAGGAGGTCCTGGTAGTTCTGCAGGCCGACCGGGGTCGAGGTGCCCAGCGGGGCGAGTCCGCTCCAGTCGCGGAAGCTCACCCAGGCCGCCATCAGGATTGGCGCGACCATGAACAGGCCGAGTCCGATCAGGGCCGGCGCGACGAACAGCCAGCCGGCCGCGCCCTGACGACCATGGATCCCGCCGCGCGGTCGACGCCGGGTGACGGCTGGTCGGCTCGGGGGGCCCGGCTCCCGTCGGGCGGTGGGGACCGTGTCGCTGCTCATCGCAGTCCTCCTTGTGGTGGGCGAGGTCGCCGGAGCCCCACGCGCGGCGGGGCCACCGCGCGTGGGGAGGACGGACGCGGCGTCACACGCCACGCCGACCGGCCTATTTGCCGAGGACGTCCTTGCCGGCGTTCTGGGTGGAGCTGACGACCTCGTCGACGCTCTTGTTGCCCTTGCTCAATCCCTGGATTCCGTCGTTGAAGGTGTCGATGGCGCTCTTGAACCCGGGGACGAACACCGACCTGTGCGCGTAGTCGGCACCGGTGACGAACGGCTTGAGCTGCTGCTTGTCCGACAGCCACTGCTCGGCCAGCGACTTGCGGGAAGGCATGACCGGGAACTGTTTGGTGAACTGCAGCTGCTGGTCAGGCGAGGTGAGGTACTTGACGAAGTCGAGGGCCGCCGCCTTGCTCTTGCTGGCCTTGGACACCCCGTAGCAGACCGAGAACGACATGGTGCCCTTGCCCTTCGGCCCGGCCGGCAGTTCGGCCACCGCGTACTTCACGTTCGGGAAGTCGGTCTTCATCGCCCCGACGATCCAGTTGCCCTCGATGGTCATCGCGGCTTTGCCCTT
>JAOPWA010000271.1 GCA_025965915.1 Dactylosporangium sp.
AGGATCGCACCCACGGGCGCGGTCAGGCCGCAGGCGATGCCGACCAGTGACAGCACCAGCGACACGATGGCCATCGAGTTGTTCGGGGCGACCGGCATGGGCGCGCCGTAGCCGTAACCGGGGTAACCGGGGTAGGCCGGTGGGCTACCGGGCGGCACGGCGTAACCGGGCGAAACGGGAGCGCCACCGTACGGGTCAGCGTAGGGTTGCGGTGTCTGTGGTTGCTCGGCCGGCGGCCAGGATGGCTCCTGCCAGTCGCCTGGCTGCTGCGGCGGGTTCGTCATCTCGCTGCTCCGTACGTTCAAAGGCGCGGCATGCGGCCGCGGCCCACCGTCCGTCGACGCCGGGCTTCGACAGGGTAGCGGTCAGGCGCCATCCGGCGTCCACGATCGGCCCACTTCGCGTGCTCAACATTCGCGTTGTCGTTGCCCGCCACCCTCGTAACAGGCAGGATCGATTGCATGGCACCTGATGCGCGACGCGGCGCTGCGGTTGGCGCTAAGAGCGGTCGACGTGATGTGAGCCGGCCCGGGCAGGCCCGACGTACGCTCCGGGCGGTCCCGAGTGGCGAGCAGCCCGACGACGAGTCCGTCGCCGCCGAGCAGCCCTCGCCCGTTGCCGATGACCGGCTTCACGGCAAGATCGCACTGGTCACCGGCGCCGGGAGCCCAGACGGGATCGGCTACGCGACCGCCCGACGGCTGCGCGCGCTCGGCGCCACTGTGGCGATCGTGTCCACCACGCGCCGCATCCACGAGCGGGCGGGCGAGATCGGCGCCACGGGTTTCGTCGCCGACCTGACCGTGGAGGCGGAGGTCGGTGCGCTGGCCGACGCCATCGGCGACCAGTTGGGAATCGTCGACATCGTCGTCAACAATGCCGGCCTTGCGAGTAAGGCCAGCCCAGAGGTGTTGCGGCCGGTGGCCCAGCTGACCTACGAAGAGTGGCGCGCGGAGATCGACCGCAACCTCAGCACCGCGTTCCTGGTCAGTCGGGCGTTCGTCGGTGGGATGGCCGAGCACGGCTGGGGGCGCATCGTCAATCTCGCTGCCACCGCCGGGCCGGTGAACGCCCTGCCGGCCGAGGCCGGCTATGCGGCGGCCAAGGCGGGCGTGGTCGGCCTGACCCGGGCGCTGGCCATGGAGCTGGTGGCCGACGGCATCACCGTCAATGCGGTCGCGCCGGGCATCATCCACACCGGAGCGTCCACCCTCGTGGAGCTGAAGCAGGGGTACGGAACCCCGATGGGGCGCCCTGGCACCCCCGACGAGGTGGCTGCCACCATCGCGTTCCTGTGCTCGCCGTCGGCGTCGTACATCACGGGTCAGATGTTGGTCATCGACGGTGGCAACAGCGTGCAGGAGGCGCAGTACCGCTAGTTGCCGTTGTCGGGTGGGGATCAGATCGAGAGCGGTGTCGGCGGTGAGGGTTTTCACAACATGTGCCGCCTGAACGCAACTCGCCAGTAACTTAATCTGCGTCCGCCCGTAGCGCCCCGGAGGGTTACCATGGCACGCCTCGCACAGACGCCCGGCCTGACCGACGTCCAGCAGTCGATCCTGGAGACCGTCCGGGAGTTCGTGGACAAGGAGATCATCCCGCACGCGCAGCGGCTGGAGCACGCCGACGAGTACCCGGCCGACATCGTCGACGGGATGCGGGAGATGGGCCTGTTCGGCATCACGATCGACGAGGAGTACGGCGGGCTGGGGGAGTCCCTCCTGACGTACGCCCTCGTGGTCGAGGAACTCTCGCGCGGTTGGATGTCGGTCTCCGGCATCGTCAACACGCACTTCATCGTCGCGTACCTCATCTCGCAGCACGGCTCTCCCGAGCAGAAGCAGCGCCTGCTGCCGAAGATGGCCGAGGGCCGCGTGCGGGGCGCCTTCTCGATGTCGGAGCCGGGCTGCGGCTCGGACGTGGCGGCGATCCGCACGAAGGCCGTCCGTGACGGTGACCAGTTCAGGCTCGACGGCCAGAAGATGTGGCTGACCAACGGCGGGTACTCGTCGGTCGTCGCGACCCTGGTCAAGACCGACCTCGGCGCCGACACCGTGTACGGCAACATGACGACGTTCCTGTTGGAGAAGGAGCCCGGCTTCGGCGAGACGGCTCCCGGGCTCACCATCCCCGGCAAGATCGAAAAAATGGGGTACAAGGGCGTCGAGACGACCGAGATGGTGCTCGACGGCCATGTCGTCCCGGAAACCGCCGTCCTCGGCGGTGTCGACGCCGGCCTGGGCCGCGGCTTCTACCAGATGATGGACGGCATCGAAGTCGGCCGGGTCAACGTCGCCGCCCGCGCCTGCGGCATCTCGATCCGCGCCTTCGAACTGGCGGTGGCGTACGCGCAGCAGCGGCAGACGTTCGGCAAGCCCCTCGCGGGCCACCAGGCGATCGCGTTCAAGCTCGCCGAGATGGGTACGAAGATCGAGGCGGCGCACGCCCTCATGGTCAACGCTGCCCGGCTCAAGGACGCCGGCCAGCGCAACGACGTCGAGGCCGGCATGGCGAAGCTGCTGGCCAGCGAGTACTGCGCCGAGGTGGTGCAGGAGTCGTTCCGCATCCACGGCGGTTACGGCTACTCGAAGGAGTACGAGATCGAGCGCCTCATGCGCGAGGCGCCGTTCCTGCTCATCGGCGAGGGCACGTCCGAGATCCAGAAGACGATCATCTCGCGCGGCCTGCTCAAGGAGTACAAGCAGCGCTGACGGCTACCGCATCTCGATCTTGCGGGTGAGACCGGCTGACGCCCGGACGACAGCGATGCACTGGTCCTCCACGTAGTCGATGCCGGCTTCCTGGGCGATCTTGCGTGCATCCCGCGAGACGATGCCCTGTTGTAGCCAGACGGCCCTGGCACCGATCTCCACGGCCTGCCGGACCACCTCCGCCGCGTCCGCGCTCGGCCGGAAGACGTTGACCAGGTCGACCGGCTCCGGAATCTCTGCCAGCACCGGGTACGTGCGCTGCTCCCAGAGTTCGTCGCTGTACGGGTTGACCGGGATCACCCGCCAACCGTGTCGCAGCATCTGCACCGGCACGTTGTGCGCGGGCTTGCCGGGGTCGCGGGAGGCGCCGACCACCGCGATGGTGACCGACTCCTCAAGAATCTGCCGTGGGGTCCTCACGAGCGAAGGTTAGCGCGGTTCACGGGCGGCCGCCGAGAGTCCATTATGGACTCATTGGTGCCGGTCGTTACAACAGCGTCAGTTGCTCGGGCTCCGGCGGGCCGTCGCTTCGGGGAGTGCCGAGAACGCTGGCCTCCTGGGGGCTGGCCAGCACCTGCCGGGCGGCGTTGACGCCGCCGGCGTGCAGGCCGTAGCGCCGAGCCGCCAGCCGCACCCGGGCGGTCAACTCCCGCTGGTATCCCGAACCCAGGTAGGCACCGTCGCCGTAGAGTTCGCGATAGCGCGGCAGCAGGTTGGGCCGTTCGCGTGCGAGCCACGCCAGGTACCACTCCCGGGCGCCCGGGCGCAGGTGCAGCCCGAGCGGGACGAGGCTCGCGGCGCCCGCGGACGCGATGGCGCGGACCGACTCGTCGATGGATTCGGCGGTGTCGGTGATCCCGGGCAGGATCGGTGCCATCAGCACCCCGACGGCGAAACCGGCGTCGGAGAGTTGCCGGACCGCGTCGAGGCGGCGGCGGGGGCTCGGGGTGCCCGGCTCGATCGAGCGCCACAGCGCCTCGTCGACGAACCCGATCGACATCGACAGGCCGACACCGGTGACTTCGGCGGCCTGCTTGAGCAGGTCGAGGTCGCGCAGGATCAGGGTGCCCTTGGTGAGGATCGAGAACGGGTTGGCGAAGTCGCGCAGGGCGGTGATGATCTCGCGCATCAGTCGGTAACGGCCTTCGGCCCGCTGATAGCAGTCGACGTTGCTGCCCATCGCGATCTGCTCGCCGCGCCAGCGCGGGGCCGCCAACTCCTTGCGCAGTAACTCACCGGCGTTCACCTTGACGACGACGCGGGTGTCGAAATCCCGGCCGGCGTCGAGATCCAGGTATCTATGGGTATTTCGGGCAAAACAATAAATGCAGGCATGGGTGCAGCCTCGGTACGGGTTGACCGTCCACTCGAACGGCACCCGGGAGGCGCCCGGCACCCGATTGAGGATGGACTTCGCTCGCACCTCGTAGAACGTCATGCCGCGAAATTCGGGCGTATCGAACGTGCGCTCGACGGCTCCGGCTATCGGGATCGGCAGCGCGGGCTCGCCGTCCGCGCCGTCGTTGATCGAAAGATTATCCCAGCGCACCCGCCTATTCGAACACTAGTTCGATGCGCTGTCCAGCGGGCGCGCCGGGTACAAGGGTGGAGATGAGTCAGGACGCGTTCGCGGCGACCTGACGACGCACCTCGTCCATGTCGAGGGCACGAATCTGGCTGATGAGAGATTCCAGAGCCGTCTCGGGTAGCGCGCCCGGCTGCGCGAAGACCATGATTCCGTCGCGGATCGCCATCACCGTGGGAATCGAGCGGATCTCGAACTCGCTCGCGAGCAACTGCTCGGCCTCGGTATCGACCTTCGCGAAGGTGATGTCGGGGTGGTTTTCCGCGGCGCGCTCGTACACGGGTGCGAACGTCCGGCACGGTCCACACCAGCTGGCCCAGAAGTCGACCAGCACAATGCCCTCGCCCGACACGGTCTCGGCGAAGTTCTCAGCGGTCAGCGCTACGGTCGCCATGTCTCGTCTCCGATCTGCATCCTGCGGGTACGTTCGTTGGCAACGACCGGGTGGTCAGTGGGATTCCATGGCGTGCGGATTATCACCTCAGGCGTACCCGGAGCCGACCGGCTAAACCACGGCACAATTGATCCGTGGGACCGACTTTCGTCTACGACGGTGACTGTGCGTTCTGCTCGACGTGCGCCCGCTTCATCGAGCGCCGTATACATACGCCGGCGCTGGTCGAGGCATGGCAGCGGCTGGACCTCGCCGCGCTCGGGCTCACGGCCGACCGGTGCGCCGACGCGGTGCAGTGGGTGGGTGCCGATGGCGACGTGACCGCGGGGCCGGTGGCCGTCGCGCGGCTGCTGCGGCATGCGGGCGGTCCGAGTGGTCGCCTTCTGTGGCGTCCGGCAGGCGCGGTCCTCGCCACCCGTCCGGCGCTCGCGCTGGCCCGGCCCGCGTACCGGTGGGTGGCGCGCAACCGTCATCGGCTTCCGGGCGGAACCGCCGCCTGTGCGCTGCCCCGCCCGGACGCGTCCGGCCCCGTCTCGACGTAGCGGGAGGGCGTGCGGCGACGACGCAGGCAGGCACCGAAACGTTCCAGCGGTAGGAAACTCGCCAGCGCCACCTGTTGTGGAATGAACGAGATAGTGATCGTGGCGAACACGATGAGGTGGAACGCGTAGAAGAAGGCGACCGCGAGGTGGCGCCACCGACGCGGCACGACGAAGACGAGCGGACTGAGCAGCTCGAAGGCCATGATGGCGAACTGTGCGGCGACCAGCAGTCCGGGTAGCTCGGTGAGCGGCTGAGCCAGTGCGGTGCCGCGGCGCAGCAGCGCCCAGGTCAGTGTGGCCCCGGTGAGCCATTCCGGACCGCCGAAGCGGAGCTTGGCCCAGGCCGACAGGAAGTACGTGGCGACGGCGGCGAGCTGCGTGACGCGCAGCGCCCAGCCGCCGCGTTCGGTGAGCGTGCGGTCGCGGTGACGTGCCGGGCCGGCGGTCGGTAGCGCGGCGAGGGCCACGAGCAGCGCGAACCGATCGTGGTCGACCTTGCCGTAGCTCATCGCCACGACCATCCATTCGGTGTACAGGACGAAGACGGTCCAGCCCAGCAGACGGGGCGCCCGCCCGGTGGCCGCCGCGAGGGCGGCGAGCAGGAGCAGCCCGTACACCGCGTCGACCAGGGGGCGGGTGGGGGTCGGCAGGTGCAGGAGCCGGCCGAGGAGCAGCGGGCGGTAGAACTCGCCAGGTACCTGGCCGTGGTTGTGTACCCACGGCGTGAAGAAGACGAGATCAGCCGCGACGAATAGGTACACCAGCGTGCGGAACCAGGC
>JAOPWA010000279.1 GCA_025965915.1 Dactylosporangium sp.
CCGTTGACCAGGGGCAGATCCTGCGCGGCGGCCACCGACGCGAGCTGGCGGAATTCTTCGACCTTGACCGTGTACCGGATCAGCCCGTACCGCTGACGGAACTCGGCGAGCGTCATCCGACCGACGTTGGTCTCCATCGGCCACCACGAGTCGACCAGCCGCAGCATCTCGTCGTCGTGCAACGCGAGGGCCTTGACCCCGACGTGGTGGATCTCCAGAAACTCGGCTAGTCGGCGTGGGTGGCTGTCGGCCAGCCCGACCAACCATTCCCGTACCTGGTCGCCGAGCGCCTCCCGGGCGGTCTCCAGCAGGCTGTCCTCGTAGAGCGCCTCGCGGCTCGCGGTCGGCTTGAGTTCGCTCGTGTCGACCACGCAGCGGGCGAAGAACGCCCAGTCCGGCAGCAGGCCCTCGGCGCCCTCGGACAGCAACATCCGCTTGAGATAGACCCGGTGACCGGCCCGTGCGGTCGGGTTGGCCGGCCGGGGCAGCACGAACGCGACGCCGGTCAGGCCGGCCTCGGGCACGTTGAGGTCGATCACGTCGAACGGTGCGAAACCGAAGTGGCTCTGCGCGTACGCGAAGAGAGCCGCCCGACGCTCGGTTCCCTCGCCGTCCCAGGGCAGCCGGTCGTCAGTGGCCCGGACCACCCCGGTCGGAGTGGCGACGGTGACCTCGATCGGCAGCATGCAACCGTAGAGGCGGGCCAGCTCCACGACGGTGGAGCCTGCCAACCACTGCTCGGCATCCCGGCGCGGTAGCAGCGTGACGGTGGTGCCGACTTCCTCGCGATCGACTCCCGCTTCGACTCCGGCACTACCTCCGGCCTCGACTCCCACCTCGACGGAGTACCGGCCGTCGGAGTAACCGGTCCAGCGCACGGCCGGCGCACCGGCGGCCCGGGTATCCACCCGGATCTCGTCGGCGACGAGGAAGCAGGACAGCATGCCGATGCCGAACTGGCCGAGGAACTCGTGACGGGCGAAGCCCAGGTCGTCACGCTTGGAGCTGCGACCGATGGTGGCGAGCAGCTCGTGCACCTGCGCCTCGGTCAGGCCGATCCCCGAGTCCACCACCCTCAGCGTGCCGTCGCCGGTGACGTCGGGCGGCTCGACGAGTACCCGGGCCGGCGCGCCGGGCTCCGTCGCACGCCGGGCCGTGATCGCGTCGGAGGCATTCTGCAGCAGCTCGCGCACGTACACCCGGGGGCTGGCGTACAGGTGATGGCTGAGCAGGTCGACCACGCCGCGAAGGTCGACCTGGAAAGTCCGGTCCACGTCTGACTGCTCCTGATCGATCACGTAGAGGGGGCTCACCGTACCGGGGCGAGGCTCCGGCCGCGGTACCGATCCAGCCGGACGGGGCGTCCTCAGGCGGCAACGGGGGGAGCCGTCGTTGCCCCGCCCGTCCAATATTGAGGATCCGCGCGAAATGTCTCTTCTCGCACGGATCCTGCTGTCACGCCACGGTCAGCTTGTCGGTTTGCCCGGCTCGGCGCCCCGGGCGATCGGCGCCCGCACCAGGTTGCCCCATTCCGTCCAGGAGCCGTCGTAGTTGCGGACCTGCGGGTACCCGAGCAGATGCGTCAGGACGAACCAGGTGTGCGAGGAGCGCTCACCGATCCGGCAGTACGCGATGATGTCGTCGTCGTTGCGCAGGCCCAGTTCGTCGGCGTAGATGCGCCGCAACGCGTCGGCCGGCTTGAACGAGCCGTCGTCGTTGGCCGCCTGCTTCCACGGCTTGCTCACCGCGCCCGGGATGTGCCCGCCGCGCAGCGCCCCTTCCTGTGGGTAGTCGGGCATGTGCAGCAGCTCACCGGTGTACTCGCCCGGGGATCGCACGTCGACCAGCGGCCTGCCTGCCAGGACATGGCTGAGCACCTCGTCGCGGTACGCCCGGATCGGCGCGTCGTCGCGCGTCACCACCGGATAGTCGCCCGGCGCGCGTCGCGACACGTCCTTGACCATCTGCCGCCCCTCGGCGACCCACTTCTGCCGGCCGCCGTCGAGCATCCGCACGTCGGCGTGGCCGAACAGGGTGAACACCCACAGGGCGTAGGTCGCCCACCAGTTGAAGTTGTCGCCGTAGAACACGATCGTGTCGTCGCGGCCGATGCCCTTGGCCCGGCACAGCCGCGCGAACCCCTCGGCGTCGAGGTAGTCGCGGGTGACCTGGTCGTTGAGCTCGGTGTGCCAGTCGACCTTGACCGCGCCCGGGATGTGCCCGGTGTCGTAGAGCAGCACGTCCTCGTCGCTCTCCACCACGACCAGACCTTCGTCGCCGAGGTGGTGCGCCAACCAGGACGTGGTCACCAGCCGCTCCGGGTGCGCGTAGTCCTGCAGCTCCGGGGCTGGGTCATTCGGAAGGGCCATGACCCCTACGCTACCCCGCGTCGATCTAGGAGAACCTGGCGCTGCTCGGCCTCTGTGGTCCCGCCATTTCTTCTGGATTCACGTGGTGGGCGGGAGGATCGGCGCCAGTTCGGGGCGCTTGGGCACGACGAGGTCGCCGGAGGAGCGCCCCTGCACCCGGCGCTTGATCCACGGCGCCAGATAACGCGCAGCCCATCGGGCGTCGGCGGCCCGCGCCGACGGCCAGGACAGCCGTCGTGGCGGCATCGGCAGATCCATCCAGGTCGGGTCCGGCAGCAGCCCGAGCGCGGTCAGGACGTGACCGGCCACCCGGTGGTGCCCGGCCGTCGACAGGTGCAGGCGGTCCTGGCTCCACATAGCCGTGTTCACCGACAGCTCCTCGTCGGACCACAGGTCGACCACGTAGGCACCCTGCCGTGCGGCGACGTCGGCGGCCGCGTCGTTGAGGAACGACGTCCGCGGCAGGATGATCCGCTTTCCCGGCAGGCGCCGGGACATGTCCGCGAAGCGGAACACGATCACGTCGGCGCCGCCGCCACGCAACTGCGCGACGACCTCCTCGAAGCGGGCGATCAGCGCCGGGCCGTCGAAGTTGCGGCGCAGCGCGTCGTTGCCGCCGGCGGCGAAACTCACGAGGTCGGGCCGCATCGCCAGGGCAGGCGGTACCTGCTGCTCGACCACCCCGGCGAACAACCGGCCACGAATGGCGAGGTTGGCGTAGTGGAACTCCCCGCCACGCACCGCCGCCTCGGTCGCGAGGTGCGAGGCGACAAGGTCGGCCCACCCCCGGTACCCGTTCCCGCTCGGGTCCCGGTCGTCCATACCTTCGGTGAAGCTGTCGCCCACCGCCACGAAGCTGCGCCACGCCATCTCGTACCCCTTCCCGCCGAACGCATCTTGGCAAAGGTCGATTTCCGACGGGTATCGCATGGGCAGGGGTGCGACGTACGACACGCGCCGGCCACGTAACCTGCGCACATGCTGCTGCGCATGTCGAATCTGTTCCTCCGTACGCTCCGCGAGGACCCCGCCGAGGCCGAGGTGCCCAGTCACCGCCTGCTGGTTCGCGCCGGCTATGTGCGCCGGGTCGCACCAGGCGGGTACGTCTGGCTACCGCTGGGCAAGCTCGTGCTCGACCGCGTGGCGACGGTCGTACGCGAGGAGATGGCGGCGATCGGCGCGCAGGAGGTGTCGTTCCCCTCCCTGCTGCCGCAGGAGCGCTACGAGACGAGTGGGCGCCTGGGCGCCTTCGGCGACGACGTGTTCAAGCTGCGCGACCGGCGCGGGGCGGGGTACGTGCTCGGCCCGACCCACGAGGAACTGTTCACGCTGCTCGTGAAGGACCTCTACTCCTCGTACCGCGACTATCCGGTGACGCTCTACCAGGTCGGTACGAAGTTCCGGGACGAGGCGCGTCCACGGGGCGGGCTGCTACGCGGGCGCGAGTTCCTCATGAAGGACGCGTACTCGTTCGACCTCGACGACGAGGGCCTGCGCCGCTCGTACTCCGTGCAGCGGCAGGCGTACATCCGGATCTTCGACCGGCTCGGGCTGGACTACACCGTCGTGGCTGCGATGTCGGGTGCGATGGGCGGGTCGGGGTCCGAAGAGTTCCTGGCACCGTCGCCGGTTGGCGAGGACAGCTTCGTGGCGTGCACCGCCTGCGACTACGCCGCCAACACCGAGGCGGTCAGCACGCCCGCGCCGGTCGGCGCCGGTGGGGCCGCCCACCCGGCGTCGGCGGTTTTCGACACCCCGGGGACGCCGACCATCGAGTCCCTGGTGGCCTTCGCCAACTCTGTTGGTGCGGGCGGTCGCTCGGACTGGACCGCGGCGGACACCCTCAAGAACGTCGTGGTGAAAGTCGACGACTCGGTACTGGTCATCGGCCTGCCCGGCGACCGGGAGGTGGATCTCAAGCGGGTGGAGGCCGCCCTCTACCCCGCGGCGGTCGAGATGTTCGACGACTTCGCCTCGCACCCCGACCTGGTACGCGGCTACATCGGCCCACAGGTCCTCGCCAAGCTCGGCATCCGCTACCTCGTCGACCCGCGGGTCGTACCCGGCACCGCATGGCTGACCGGTGCCAACGAACCCGACCGGCA
>JAOPWA010000319.1 GCA_025965915.1 Dactylosporangium sp.
CCCGCCGATGACGGAGCTGGCCGCACGGACGACGGAGCTGGCCCCGCCGATGACGGAGCTGGCCGCACGGACGACGGAGCTGGCCCCGCCGATGACGGAGCTGGCCCCTCTGACGACCGAGGCGCCCGCGCGGGAGGCACCGGCGGTTCAGCCAATGAGGATGCGGGCCGATCCGGTCACCGGGCAACAGCCGATCCTCGACGTCGACCGACCACGACCACCGGCCTGGCACACGTTGATCGGCTCGAGTCGCCGGGAGCGGGTACGTCCGGGGATCGCCCAACCGGTCACGCTGACGGTCCTCGTGGCGCTCGGGTGGCTCGCGGCCGTGTCGTACGGCGTGTTCCGGCTCGACCTCCTGTGGAGCCTCGGCGCCATGGCCGGGGGTGCCGTTGCGTTGGCGTTGGGTCTGCGGGGCCGTTCGGTGATCGGGCTGGTGCCGGTGCTCTTGGGGGCGGCGGCATGGGGCATGGCCACCGGCGGCCAGGTGCCGGCGTCACCTTCCGACCTGACAGGTGACCTGCGACTGGTCGGGTGGAACACGCTCTACGCGGTGCCGCTGCTGATCACATACGGGCTTGTCACCTGGCTGGATGCCGCCGGCTCGGCCCGGGACCGGGTTCGCGGCGTGTTGGGTGACCGGCGATGGTTTGGAGCCGCCGACGTGCCCGACGCCGAGCCCCGCATCGCTGATCTGGAGGCCGTCCCGTCGACGCGCTTCTTCCAGTTGCCGAGCGGCTCGTACCCCCATCTGGTCACCGCGGGAAGGCGGGTGGCGCTGATCCGTTCGACGGTATGGCCGCGTGGCGCGTACACGGTCACGGAGACGGGCGAGGTTCACCGCAACGGCCGCGTCTTCGCCCACGGATCCGAGGACTTCAGTAGGGCGGTCGCGGATGTCCGTACCTGGGCCGAGCGCCTCGATTCGGTGACGTCGGCCGTTGCGGGCTTCCTCGTCATACAACCCGCGAGCGGCCGCCCGGGCGACAAAGTGGACATCGACATCCCGCAGACGGGTGGCGTCCGTGTGATCAACGCCGAGGAGTTCGTGGCGGTGGCGGGTGACTTCCTGGCCACGGAGCAGTACCGGCTGGACATCGCGCTCACGGAGCGGCTCGGCGAGCACCTGCCGATCTTCGAAGCGCAGGCCGACTGGGCGCTCTCCAGAGCGGCGCGCTCTCTCTAGAGCGGCGCTTTCTCCAGAACGGCTTGCGGCGTTGACGGAGGTGTGGCCGCCGACTCCACATCGTCGGCGGCCACGGTGATCCGCGTGTCTACGTCAGTCCGGGAGGCGCCGGTACGCACCGTCGCTGGCGCTGGTCGCCATCGACGCGTACGCCCGCAGCGCCACCGAGACCGGGCGCTGCCGGTCGACCGGGGTGTACGGGCGGTCGCGCTTGTCCTGGGCGACCCGGCGGGCCTCCAGAACGTCTTCGGGCACGTTGAGCACCAGCGAGCGGGTCGGGATGTCGATGGCGATCTCGTCGCCCTCCTCGACCAGTGCGATCATGCCCCCGCTGGCGGCCTCGGGAGAGATGTGCCCGATGGACAACCCGGAGGTGCCTCCGGAGAAGCGCCCGTCGGTGATCAGAGCGCAGTCCCGGCCCAGCCCCCGACCCTTGAGGAAGGAGGTGGGGTAGAGCATCTCCTGCATGCCCGGGCCGCCGCGTGGGCCCTCGTACCGGATGACGATCACGTCGCCGGGGACGATGTCGCCGCGCAGGATGGCTTCCACGCAGGAGTCCTGGGATTCGAAGACCTTCGCCGGGCCGCGGAACGCGAGACGGTCGGCCGGCACTCCCGCGGTCTTGACCACGCAGCCGTCGGGCGCCAGGTTACCGAAGAGGATCGCGAGGCCGCCGTCGGCCGAGTAGGCGTGAGCGGCGTCGCGGATACAGCCCTCCGCGGCATTCGTGTCGAGGCTGGACCAGCGGTTCTCGGTCGAGAACGGCTCGGTGGTGCGCACCCCGCCGGGCGCGGCGTGGAACAGCTCGATCGCCTCGGGAGCCGGCGACCCGCTGCGGATGTCCCAGCGTGTGAGCCAGTCGTCGAGGTTGGGGGAGTGCACCGAGCGCACGTCCTTGTGCAGCAGCCCGGCCCGATTGAGCTCACCGAGGATGGCCGGGATGCCACCGGCGCGGTGCACGTCTTCCATGTGGTACTGCGGGGTGTTCGGCGCGACCTTGCACAGGCACGGCACCCGGCGGGAGACGGCGTCGACGTCGGTGACCGAGAAGTCGAGCTCGGCCTCGCGGGCGGCGGCGAGCAGGTGCAGCACGGTGTTGGTCGAGCCGCCCATGGCGACGTCGAGGGTCATCGCGTTCTCGAACGCCTCACGCGACGCGATCGCCCGGGGAAGGACGCTCTCGTCATCAGAGCCGTAGTAGCGACGGGCCAGATCCACCACGATCCGCCCGGCGTTCAGGAAGAGCTCCCGTCGGTCCGCGTGGGTCGCGAGGGTCGAGCCGTTGCCGGGTAGTGCCAGGCCCATCGCCTCGGTGAGGCAGTTCATCGAGTTGGCGGTGAACATGCCCGAGCACGATCCACAGGTGGGGCAGGCGGAACGCTCGATCTCGCCGAGCTGGTCGTCGCTGACCGCCTCGTTCGCCGAGGCGATCATCGCGTCGATCAGGTCGATCTTGGAGTGGACGACACCCTCGATCGCGACCGTCTTACCGGCCTCCATCGGGCCACCGGAGACGAAGACGGTGGGGATGTTGAGCCGTAGCGCCGCCATCAGCATGCCCGGCGTGATCTTGTCGCAGTTGGAGATGCAGACCAGGGCGTCCGCGCAGTGCGCGTTGACCATGTACTCCACGGAGTCGGCGATCAGCTCGCGGCTGGGCAGCGAGTAGAGCATGCCGCCGTGGCCCATGGCGATGCCGTCGTCGACGGCGATCGTGTTGAACTCCTTGGCCACCCCGCCGGCCTCGGCTACCGCCCCCGCAACGAGCTGCCCAAGATCCTTCAGGTGCACGTGTCCGGGCACGAACTGGGTGAAGCTGTTGGCGATGGCGACGATCGGCTTGCCGAAGTCGTTGTCGGTCATCCCGGTGGCACGCCAGAGAGCGCGCGCGCCGGCCATGTTCCGACCGTGGGTGGAGGTTTTCGACCGCAGTTCGGGCATGCGCCCAGTTTGGCACTGGCCAGGCCGGCCGGGGAGGCCCAGGCCGATCTGTCCACGAGGCGAGACGCATCACACAGTCCGTACCTGTGAACGCTGTCGGCGAAATGACCCACGACCGGATGACGAATGGACGATGAGGGGCGGGACAGGATCCCGGGCGTGGGGCACAGTGGAGTTCGTGTCCCTCATCTACGCTCTCGCACCGGCTGCGGCGGTCTGTGCCGCCGCGGCGGTTCCGTGCGTGATCGTCCTGAGCAGGTCGGCCCGGGTCGCCGGGGACGACGCTCGCCGGGCCCGCCTGTGGCTGGCCATGGCGCTCCCGCTGGGTGCGCTCGGGCTGGTGGCAGCCGCCGTTGACGCGATCTTGAGTCGGGGATCCTCACCGACCAGGCTGGGCGCCGAGGTGGCGGCCGGAGCGGCGCTGTCGGCGCTGCTGATCCTGGCTGGAGCGCTGGGCGTGCTCGGCGTCGCCAACAGCCGCCGCGCCCTGCTGCGCCACGTCCTCGACGGTCTTGTCATCGGGGCCAGCCTGTTCTACGCCGGCTGGACGCTGGTGGTCGAGCCGCTGCACCGGCACTACGTCGGAGATCCGCTTCCGCTGCGTCTACAGGCCTCCTGCGCCGTGGTGGCCGGCCCCATCCTGGTCGGGGTCGTCGCGATGGGTGTGCTCACCGCGGCAGGGTTGAAGGCGCCGTCGGTCCGGCGGCTGTGTCTTGTCGCCGCCGTGCCGTGCCTGATGGTCTCCGCGCTGCCCGCGGCCGTCTTCTTCCGCAATGGCACGCTGACGGTGGTGGCGGCCCTGGGATACGCGCTCAGCGGGGTCGCCCTGACCTTCGCCGTCCGCGCGGCCCCGGCGCCGCGGCCGGTCGACCAACCCCACGACGGTCTCGCCGTGTCCCTCGGCCTGGTGGTCCTCGCGGGCCTGGGCTGCGTGTTCCACCTGCTGTTCCTCGACGGCACGATCGACCAGATCAGCGTCGCGACGGCCGTGGTCATCGGCGGTGCACTCGCCGCACAGCAGGCACTGGCCCGGGTGGAACTGCGCCGCACCACGGAGCGGCTGGTGCACAGCGAGGCGCACTTCCGGGTGATGGCCTACACCGACGCGCTCACCGGGCTGGCCAACCGGCGGCAGTTGCTGAACACGCTGCAGGAGGACGTCGTGGGCGGCCGGCCTCGCGTGCTGCTCGCAATCGACCTGGACGGGTTCAAGAACATCAACGACAGCCGCGGCCACGACGTCGGTGACGCCGTGCTCGTCGACGTGGCCCAGCGGCTGCGTACCAACGTGCGTCCCGGTGATCTGGCGGTGCGGATGGGTGGCGACGAGTTCGCCGTGCTGATGTGGGCCCCCGCGGCCGAGGCGACGGCGGTCGCCGAGCGGCTGCTCACCGTGCTGTGCCGGCCGTACGAGGTGGACGGCGCGTCGATGTTCCTGTCAGCGAGCATCGGCCTGGCCGCCTGCGCGACCGCTGACACCATCGAGGGCCTGATGCGCAACGCCGATGTCGCCCTGCGCTTCGCCAAGCAGCGCGGCAAGCAGCGGGTGGAGCAGTACGACCTGGCCTACGACCAGTGGCTGCGCCGGCGCACCGAGCTCGAGCACGAGCTGCGCGGCGCGGTCGACCGGGGCGAGCTGATGTTGGTGTACCAGCCGGTGGTGCACCTGCCCGATGGCCGGGTGTCCGGGGTCGAGACGCTGCTGCGCTGGCACCACCCGCGGTTGGGTACGGTGCCGCCCGACGAGTTCATCCCGCTCGCCGAGGAGGCCGGGCTGATCCACCGGCTGGGCGCGTTCGTGCTGCACGAAGCCTGTCACCAGCTCTCCCGGTGGATCGCGGACGGTCACGACGTCTACCTGACCGTGAACGTGTCCCCCCGCGAACTGCACACCCCCGAGTACGCGACGCAGGTGGCCGAGCTGCTGCGTGGCCATCGGGTACCGCCGGAGCGCCTCGTCATCGAGGTCACCGAGCACGCCGTGGCGCAGGACGTGCAGCAGTTGGTCGACCGGCTCACCGCGCTGCGGGCCGCCGGCGTACGGGTGGCGCTCGACGACTTCGGCTCCGGGTACTCGTCACTGGGCCAGCTGCGCACCCTTCCGGTCGACATCCTCAAGATCGACCGGACGCTGATCGCGCCGCCGGAGGCGGGTTCGGTGAGGTTCGCGCCGCCGCTGGCCGACGTGGTCGTCCAGCTCGGCAACCGGCTCGGCCTCGACGTTGTGGCGGAGGGGATCACCGACGAAGGCCAGCGGCGGGACCTGGAGGAGGCAGGCTGCCGGTACGCGCAGGGTGACCTGTTCGGCCGGCCCATGCCGGCTGAGCGGGTGGAGGCGCTGTTCGGCGCCGTTCTCGTATCGCCGCGGGAGCGTGACAACGAGGCCGACGAGGCGACCAAGGTCCAAAACGTGGGATCGGTTGACTCAGGGCGTGAGATGGGGCAAAGTTAGCGCCATGTCGACCAGGTCTCGCCGAGTACTTATCACCTAGCGCGCCGAGCTGAAGTCGGCGCGCTAGCCCCCGTGCATCTCGCACGTGGGCTTTTTTAATGCCCCCCGGCTCTTGTGCCCCGGCTTTTGCAGCCCGGTGATCCAGTGCCCCCGAGTCCAGCCCGTTCAACCGAAGGCGATCCGATGAGCAGACCAACGCCAGAAGTTCTCGCCCACCGACCTGCCGCGCCAACCGCCGCGCCCACACCGTCCCACTCTGTGGCACAGATCACGGAGGGGCCGATGAGCGGTGCCAGCGCACTCGTTCGTTCGCTCGAGGAGCTCGGCGTAGATGTCATCTTCGGCATTCCCGGGGGCGCGATCCTGCCGGCGTACGACCCGCTGTTCGACTCGGAGAAGGTGCGCCACATCCTGGTCCGCCACGAGCAGGGCGCCGGTCACGCGGCGACCGGGTACGCACAGGCCACGGGTCGGGTGGGGGTCTGCATGGCCACCTCCGGGCCGGGTGCGACCAACCTCGTGACACCGATCGCGGACGCGTACATGGACTCGGTGGCCATGGTGGCGATCACCGGCCAGGTGGCGAAGAGCTCGATCGGCACGGACGCTTTCCAGGAAGCCGACATCCAGGGCATCACACTGCCGATCACCAAGCACAACTACCTGGTCCAGTCCGGTGAAGAGCTGCCGCGCATCCTGGCCGAGGCGTTCCACCTCGCCGGCACCGGTCGCCCGGGGCCGGTGCTGGTGGACATCCCCAAGGACGTCCTGCAGGCGCAGACCATGTTCAGCTGGCCGCCGACGCTGGACCTTCCCGGCTACCATCCGACGCTGCACCCGCACGGCAAGCAGATCCGTGAGGCGGCGCGCATGATCGCCACGGCCAAGCGGCCGGTGCTCTACGTCGGCGGTGGGGTGCTCAAGGCGGGCGCGTCGGCGAGCCTGCGCCAGCTCGCCGAGCTGACCGGCCTGCCGGTGGTCACCACGCTGATGGCCCGTGGCGCGTTCCCGGACTCCCACCCACAGCACCTGGGCATGCCCGGCATGCACGGCACGGTCTCGGCCGTCTACGCCCTGCAGCGCGCCGACCTGATCGTGGCGCTGGGGGCCCGCTTCGACGACCGGGTCACCGGCAAGCTCGACTCGTTCGCGCCGAACGCGGCGATCGTGCACGCCGACATCGACCCGGCGGAGATCGGCAAGAACCGGGCGGCGGACGTGCCGATCGTGGGTGACGCGCGGTACGTCATCGACGAGCTGATCGTCACCGTTGGAGCCGAGCACGCGGCCGGCCACAAGGCCGACCTGACCGACTGGTGGAGCCAGGTCGGTGACCTTCGCGACCGGTACCCGCTGGGCTGGGAGGAGCCGCCGGACGGCACCCTGGCGCCGCAGCAGGTGATCCAGCGGCTGGGCGAGATGGTCGGGCCGGACGCGATCTACGTCGCCGGCGTGGGACAGCACCAGATGTGGGCCGCGCAGTTCGTCAAGTACGAGAATCCGGCGACCTGGCTCAACTCGGGTGGCCTCGGCACGATGGGCTACGCCGTGCCGGCCGCGATGGGCGCGAAGGCCGGCGCTCCGGACAAGACCGTCTGGGCCATCGACGGGGACGGCTGCTTCCAGATGACCAACCAGGAGCTGGCCACCTGCGCCCTCGAAGGCATCCCGATCAAGGTGGCTGTGATCAACAACGGCAACCTCGGCATGGTGCGGCAGTGGCAGACGCTCTTCTACGACGAGCGTTACTCCAACACCGACCTCGGCACCCACAAGCACCGCATCCCCGACTTCGTGAAGCTGGCGGAGGCGCTCGGCTGTGTCGGGCTGCGCTGTGAGACCGTGGCCGACCTCGACAACACGATCGCCGCGGCGATGGCGGTCACCGACCAACCCGTCGTCATCGACTTCGTCGTCGGCAAGGACGCGATGGTGTGGCCGATGGTCGCGGCCGGTACCGGCAACGACGAGATCATGTTCGCCCGCGGCGTGCGGCCGCGCTTCGACGAGGACGACCTCTGATGACTACACATACGCTGTCGGTTCTCGTCGAGAACAAGCCCGGCGTGCTCGCCCGCGTCTCGGGGCTGTTCTCTCGGCGTGGGTTCAATATCGACTCGCTCGCCGTCGGGGAGACCGAGAACGCCGACGTGTCGCGGATCACGATCGTGGTGAACGCCGATGCCTCGCCCCTCGAGCAGGTCACCAAGCAGCTCAACAAGCTGGTCAACGTGCTGAAGATCGTTGAGCTGGAGCAGAATGCGTCCGTGCAGCGCGAGTTGTTGCTGGTCAAGGTCCGAGCGGACCGGCCGGTCCGCTCGCAGGTGCTCGAGACCGTGCAACTGTTCCGTGCGCGGGTGGTCGACGTGGCCCCCGACGCGCTGACGATCGAAGCCACCGGTACGGCGGAGAAGCTGGACGCGTTGATCCGCGATCTGGAGCCGTACGGAATCAAGGAGATGGTGCAGTCCGGAATGGTCGCGATCGGCCGCGGTTCGCGGTCGATCACCACGGGGCCAGCCCTCCGGGCCGCTAGCTGAAAGGGAGCACATGACCGCCGAGGTGTACTACGACGACGACGCCGACCTGTCGGTGATCCAGGGCCGCAAGGTGGCGGTTATTGGATACGGCAGCCAGGGGCACGCCCACGCCCTGTCGCTGCGCGACTCGGGTGTCGACGTGCGAGTCGGTCTGCCCGAGGGTTCGAAGAGCCGGGCCAAGGCCGAGGAGCAGGGGCTGCGGGTGGTGACGCCGGCCGAGGCTGCCGCCGAGGCCGATTTGATCATGATCCTTGCGCCCGACACCGCGCAGCGCACGATCTACACCGAGTCCATCGCTCCTTCGCTGACCGCGGGGAAGGCGCTGTTCTTCGGTCACGGCCTCAACATCCGGTACGGGCTGATCGAGCCCCCGGCCGACGTGGACGTCGCCATGGTCGCCCCGAAGGGCCCGGGTCACCTGGTCCGCCGGCAGTTCGTCGATGGCAAGGGCGTCCCCTGCCTGGTCGCGGTGGAGCAGGACGCGACCGGCAACGGACTGGCACTGGCCCTGGCGTACGCCAAGGCGATCGGTGGCACCCGGGCCGGCGTGATCAAGACGACCTTCAAGGAGGAGACGGAGACCGACCTGTTCGGTGAGCAGGCGGTGCTCTGCGGCGGCGCGTCCGCGCTGGTGCAGACCGGCTTCGAGGTGCTCACCGAGGCCGGGTACGCCCCGGAGATCGCGTACTTCGAGTGCCTGCACGAGCTGAAGCTGATCGTCGACCTCATGTACGAGGGCGGCATCCAGCGGATGCGTTACAGCATCTCCGACACCGCCGAGTACGGCGACTACACCCGTGGCCCGCGCGTCGTCGACGAGCGGACCAAGGAGGAGATGCGCAAGATCCTCGCCGAGATCCAGGACGGCACCTTCGCGCGCGAGTTGATCGCCGAGGAGGACGCGGGTCGTCCGAACTTCACCAAGTACCGCGAGCAGGGTGCCGCGCACCCTATCGAGCAGACCGGCCGCAAGCTGCGCGACATGATGAGCTGGGTGGACCGCCCCCTCACCGAGACGGCGTAGCCGGGCGTCTCAAGCGAGTGCGATCCCGGCGCCGGGGCGGCCACCATCGCCCCGGCGCCGGGGCATCCCCGTCGGTCACGCAACCGTTCAACCATGCGACAGTTCAGTCGCGCAACAGTGCGGACATATCGACGGGCCTGCGTCGAGCCAACAACCGAACCGGTCCACTGTCAATAGACAGGCGTTGCCCTGGCGCCCGTACGCATGACGAAAGTCGTTGTGCGGCAACGCGAGTGGCGTACCGAATCGGTTGTCGCGCGCGATGGCGTGGAGTGCGCTGTGATATCGGTCACGTGGAAGCGGCCATAGCCGGACGGCCTCCCGCCCTACGATCGCCGGGAAGCACAACAGCGCATGCCTACCGTCCCCGATCGAGATGTCGAGGAACCATGGCCTCTCCCGCTGAGCTCCCGGTGGTCCTGATCGCCGAGGAGCTCGCCCCAGCCGCGCTCGAGGTGCTCGCCGACGACTTCGACGTACGACACGTGGACGGCACCGACCGCCCGGCGCTGCTCGCCGGGCTCGCCGACGCGCACGCCGTCATCATCCGCAGCGCCACCCTGATCGACGCCGAGGCCGTGGCCGCCGCGCCCCGCCTCAAGGTTGTCGCCCGTGCCGGCGTGGGCCTGGACAACGTCGAGGTGCCCGCCGCCACCGCCCGCGGTGTGATGGTCGTCAACGCGCCGACCTCCAACATCGTCTCCGCGGCCGAACAGGCGGTGGCCCTGCTCCTCGCGGTCGCCCGGCACACCGCCACCGCCAGCGCCACGCTCAAGGCCGGCGAGTGGAAGCGTTCGAGGTACACCGGGGTGGAGCTGTCCGGAAAGACGGTCGGCGTGGTCGGTCTCGGTCGGATCGGCGTGCTGTTCGCCCAGCGGATGGCGGCGTTCGGGGTCCGCCTGATCGCCTACGACCCGTACCTGCAGCCAGCCAGGGCAGCCGGGCTCGGCGTACGCCTCGTCGGTCTCGACGAACTGCTGGCCGAAAGCGACTTCATCTCGATCCACCTGCCGAAGACGCCCGAGACGGTCGGGCTCATCGGAGCCAAGGAGCTGGCGAGGGTCAAGCCTGGGGTCCGCATCGTCAACGCCGCCCGTGGCGGGCTGGTCGACGAGCAGGCCCTCGCCGACGCGATCGCCGAGGGGCGGGTCGCCGGCGCCGGTATCGACGTGTACGCGAAAGAACCCTGCACGGCGTCGCCGCTGTTCGCGTTCGACACTGTGGTCGCCACCCCGCATCTGGGCGCTTCCACTGTGGAGGCGCAGGACAAGGCGGGTCTGGCCGTGGCCCGCAGCGTGAAGCTGGCGCTGCGGGGGGAGTTCGTGCCCGACGCGGTCAACGTGCAGGTCGGCGGCGTCGTCGCCGAGGACGTACGCCCGTTGCTGCCGCTGGCGGAGAAGCTCGGCCGGGTCTTCACAGCCGTGGCCGGAGGCGTAGCGGCGGCGGTGACCGTCGAGGTGCGCGGCGAGATAGTCAGCAACGACGTATCGGTTCTCAAGCTGGCCGCCACCAAGGGTCTGTTCGCCGGGGTGGTCACCGATCAGGTGACGTACGTGAACGCGCCACTGCTCGCCGCCGACCGCGGTGTCGAGGTGACACTCACGACCTCGCCCGAGTCGGTCGAGCACCCCAACCTGGTGACGGTTCGGGGCGCGCTGCCCGACGGCCGGATCGTCTCCGTGTCAGGCACCTACGCCGGCGGTCCGCGCGAGGTTGTCAAGCTGACCGGGCTCGACGGGTACGAACTGGAGCTCGCCGCCGACGGCGTGCTCCTGTTCCTGCGCTACGCCGACCGGCCCGGCGTTGTCGGCGCCGTCGGCTCGATCCTTGGCGCGGCCGGCGTGAACATCGGGTCGATGCAGGTCGCCAGGCGTGAGGCCGGCGGCGAGGCGCTCATGACGATGACCGTCGACAATGCCCTGCGGCCCGACCTGGTGGCCTCCGCGGCCGACGCGGTCGGCGCCACGGCCGCGAGTACGGTCGACCTGTCCGACTGATCATGGCGTTTGTGGTCCAAAAGTCGGGACCGCTGTACCGAGTCTTAGGACGATGCCTTAACGTTCCCTAGACGGTACGCAAGCGAGAGAACGGACGTGACGGTGGCGCGCATCGCGGTGGTGGCCGGAGACGGCATCGGTCCCGAGGTTGTCGCGCAGGCCCGCAAGGTGCTCGACACCGTACTGCCCGGAGTCGAGGCGACCGAGTACGACCTGGGTGCGGCCCGCTACAACGCCACCGGCGAGGTGCTCCCGGACAGCGTGCTGGCCGAGTTGGGGCAGCACGACGCGATCCTGCTCGGTGCGGTCGGTGACCCGTCCGTCCCGCCAGGGGTGCTGGAGCGGGGCCTGCTGCTCAAGCTGCGCTTCGACTTCGACCAGTACGTCAACCTGCGCCCGTCGCGGTTGTGGCCGGGCACCACAAGCCCGCTGGCGCACGCCAAGCCGGGCGAGATCGACCTGGTGGTCGTGCGTGAGGGCACCGAGAGCCTCTACGCCGGCGCCGGCGGCAACCTGCACATCGGGACCGCCGCCGAGGTCGCCACGGAGGAGAGCCTCAACACCCGCCATGGCGTCGAACGGGTCATCCGCGACGCATTTGCCCGCGCAGCCAACCGGCCCCGGCGCAAGCTGACCCTTGTCCACAAGACCAACGTGCTCACCCACGCCGGTGGCCTGTGGGCGCGTACCTTCGCCGCGGTGGCGGCCGAGTTCCCGGACATCACGACCGAGTACCAGCACATCGACGCCGCCTCGATGTTCATGGTGACCCAGCCGCAGCGCTATGACGTGATCGTCACCGACAACCTGTTCGGTGACATCCTGACCGACATCGCCGCTGCCGTGACCGGCGGAATCGGCCTGGCCGCGAGCGGCAGCATCAACCCGGAGCGCCGGCACCCGTCCATCTTCGAGCCGGTACACGGCTCCGCGCCGGACATCGCGGGACAGGGCGTGGCCGACCCGGCCGCGGCGGTTCTGTCCGTGGCCCTGCTGCTGGACCACCTCGGTCACCCCGAGGCGGCCCGGCGGGTGACCGAGGCGGTAGGCGTAGAACTCGCCGGGCGTACCCCCGGTGCTCCGCTGCGCACCGACGAGGTCGGCGACCGGCTCGCGGCGGCGGTATCCGCCTGATCCGGGCGCGCCTACAGTTCCTCGTCCGTCCGGGAAGAACGGCTGGCCACTCGAGCAGTTCGTGGTGCCATTCTTCCTAGATCAAACCTCTTTGACCCCGGCGGCTCCCCTCGTTAACGAGCGTTCGGGGTAAGTTGCAGGCACGGCCGGTGTGGCCGTGAAACACCACTAGGTTTTGCGGAGGGTATGTATGAGCGGCGGTGAGAGCCTCGAGTTCGAGATTCATCCGAATCCGGCACCGGTATCCGCCGTCGAGCGGGCCGCTCTGCTGGCCAACCCCGGGTTCGGGCGGGTGTTCACCGATCACATGGTCACCGTTCGGTATGCCGAGGGTAAAGGCTGGTACGACGCTCGGGTCGAGGCCCGCGCGCCGATCCCCATGGACCCGGCGACGGCTGTCCTGCACTACGCGCAGGAGATCTTCGAAGGCCTGAAGGCCTACCGGGTGGACGACGGCGGCGTGAGCATGTTCCGACCCGACGCCAACGCGCGCCGGTTCCGCGACTCCGCCCGGCGGATGGCGATGGCGGAGCTGCCCGAGCAGGTTTTCGTGGACTCTCTGGGCGCACTCATTCAGGTCGACCGCGAGTGGGTGCCCGACGGCCCGGACGGCAGCCTGTACCTGCGCCCCTTCATGTTCGCGAGCGAGGTCTTCCTCGGGGTCAAACCCTCTGCGGAGTATCTGTATGTCGTGATCGCCTCGCCGGTCGGTCCCTACTTCAAGGGCGGCGCCGCGGCGCCGGTCACCGTGTGGATCTCGAATGACTACACGCGGGCCGCCCCGGGTGGCACCGGCGCGGCCAAGTGCGGCGGCAACTACGCCACCAGCCTGGCCGCGCAGGCCGAGGGGATGGAGCACGGCTGCGAGCAGGTGGTGTTCCTGGACGCCGTCGAGCGTCGCTACGTCGACGAGCTCGGCGGCATGAACATCTTCTTCGTGTTCGACGACGGCACCATGGTCACGCCGCCGCTCGGCACGATCCTGCCCGGCATCACCCGCGATGCCGTGATCACGCTGGCCCGGGAGCAGGGCCACGAGGTGCGCGAGGAGCCGTACTCATTCGACCAGTGGCGCGCCGACGCGGCGAGCGGCCGGCTGCGCGAGGTGTTCGCGTGCGGCACCGCGGCGGTGCTCACACCGATCGGCACCGTCCGCTCGACCGACGGCGAGTTCGTGATCGGCGACGGCAGCACCGGTGACGTCACCGTGCGGTTGCGCCAGACCCTCGTCGACATCCAGCGCGGCCGTGCCGCCGACACCCACGGCTGGGTGCGGCGAGTGCTCTGATCGTCGTCTTGACCGGCGTGCCGGCCCTCGGCGGGGCGGCACGCCGGTGCACGTTTTCGGGAACCGGATCGGCCCAGGACGCGTCCAACGGCACATGTCGACCTCAGCCCGTTATACCGATCTGCCGTTGCAGACCCTGGTGCTGACGCTGCGAGCCCGGGTTCCCTCCCAGACGCTGAAGCCCTCGACCAAGCCTGACCAGAACGGTCGCTGACGTGCGCTGAGCAGGTACCGCTCTAGCGGTGACGGCCTGCTTCTGTAGCGGTGGGACTCGTCGGCAATCGAGGTACTGTCTCCGCTAGCGTCACGCCGCGAGTGGGACGACCTCCTCCGGCGAGAAGTCTGTGAACTCGCAGAAGCGCGCGATGACCTCGGCGGGGTCCCCAGGATCACGCTGCATCAGGGCGAACATGGTCGACCGAGGATTGACCGATCCCATCAACGCCACGACGTCCCCGGAGCGCAGCTCAAGGATCATGACCGGTAGCTTCTCCGCGCCGATCGGCACGTTGTCGAAGGACTTGTTGAGGATGTCATTGATCTTCATCATTGGACGGTTGATCCGCGCGATCGGCTTAGCATCGGCGAAACTGCTCCACTGCGCGACGTCGAGTTTGACGAAAGCCGGAAGGGGCCACGGTCGGCGCTCGTCGAGCTGCCGAGCCAGGCGAGCGAGGAATTCCAGCAATTCAGTCTCCGAGTAGCGCCTACTCATCTCCAACGCTTGAGTGGAGAGGCGACCCTCGCGCAGGATGAGGTTGATCGATTCCGCGTACTCCTCGACAGGGTGAAGGAAGTGGCGCCTATTGATCAAGCTGTCCACGCAGGCCGCAACGACCGCTTCATCGGTCAGGTCAGGTACTCGGTCAATGCCGTAGAGAACCTCGTTGCTCAATCCTCGCAGCGTGTTCAGGTCCATAGTCACCTCTCGTTGCCACCCCAGCCGTACTGCTTAAAGCCGGGACCGGGCTGCAGACCCTGGTAGCGAAGGCTCTGCAGAACTTGGTCGTTCATCTCCGCCGTCGGCCGATAGTGGCCCGGTCTCGGCTTCGTCGTCTCCCTGTTGCGTGAAGAGCCGCCTACCGTCGCGACTCGGTTACGCTGTGAATTCGGACACCTTGACGTCCCGATATCCGGAAAGTGCTTCCAGA
>JAOPWA010000347.1 GCA_025965915.1 Dactylosporangium sp.
CTGTTCATGGAGGTGGCGGTCGCCGATGACTTCCAGGACTTCCTCACGCTGCCGGCGTACGAACGCATGCCCTGACCCTGCCCTGAAGATCCGGCCTGACGGAGGCTGACCATGACAACCATCGACGCCCTCGCCGCGGCGCTGCGGGCGGTGGTCGGGAATGACCGGGTGATCAGCGACCGCCAGGAGCTACGCACGTACGAGTGTGACGGGCTGGCCCACTACAAGGTCATCCCCGCGCTCGTCGTCTTCCCGCACACTGCGGGCGAGTGCGCGGCCGCCGTGAAGGCGTGCGTGGAGGTCGGCGTGCCGTTCGTGGCGCGGGGTTCGGGCACCGGCCTGTCCGGCGGTGCCCTGCCCCGCGCCGACGGGGTCCTCATCGTCACCTCGCAGATGCGCCGCATCCTGGAGATCGCGCCGCAGGACGAGCGGGCAGTCGTCGAGCCGGGCGTCATCAACCTCCACGTGACACGTGCGGCGACACCCGGCGGGTACTACTACGCACCCGACCCGTCGAGCCAGCAGATCTGTTCGATCGGAGGCAACGTCGCGGAGAACTCCGGTGGCGCGCACTGCCTCAAGTACGGCTTCACGACCAACCACGTCACCGGGGTCGAGATCGTCACGCCGGACGGCGATCTGGTACGCCTCGGCGGGCGCGCCCCCGACGCGCCGGGCTACGACCTGCTCGGAGCGTTCGTCGGCTCCGAAGGCACGCTCGGCATCGCCACCGAGGTGACCGTACGCCTGGTGCGGCTGCCCGAATCCGTACGCACGCTGCTCGCGGCGTTCGCCACGACCGACGCCGCGGGCGCCGCCACGTCGGCGATCATCGGCGCGGGCGTGGTGCCCGCCGCGATCGAGATGATGGACGCCCTCGCGATCGAGGCGGCCGAGGCCGCCGTGCACTGCGACTACCCCAAGGGCGCGGGTGCGGTGCTCATCGTCGAGCTCGACGGGCCGGCCGCCGAAGTCGAGGCCCAGTTCGTACACGTCGAGCGCTTCTGCCGCGACAACGGCGCCTTCGAGATCCGCATCGCGCGCGACGACGCCGAGCGGGCCCTGTTCTGGAAGGGCCGCAAGTCCGCGTTCGCCGCGGTGGGGCGCATCAGCCCCGACTACATCGTCCAGGACGGCGTCATCCCGCGCACCGCGCTGCCGGAGGTGCTGCGCCGCATCGGCGAGATCGCGGGCGAGCGGGGGGTGCGCGTCGCCAACGTCTTCCACGCCGGTGACGGCAACCTGCACCCGCTGGTACTCTTCGACGACGCGGTGGAGGGCCAGGCCGAACAGGCCGAGGAGGTCTCCGGCGCGATCCTCGATCTCTGCATCGAGTACGGCGGCTCGATCACCGGCGAGCACGGCGTCGGCATGGACAAGGCGAAGTACATGCCGCGCATGTACTCCGACGACGACCTCGACACGATGCAGCTCGTCCGGTGCGCCTTCGACCCGCGCGGGCTGTCCAACCCGGGCAAGGTCTTCCCGACCCCGCGCCTGTGCGGTGAGGTACCCGGCCGGCACAAGGGGCCGCATCCGTTGCAGGAAGCCGGTCTGGCGGAGGTGTTCTGATGTCCGTCCCCTTCGACGGGCTCGTGCCCGCCACCGACCAGGACACCATCGCCGGGGTGCCGGCCCGCTACGTCGCCACACCCGGTTCCACGGAGGAGGCGGCGGCGATCGTGCGGGCCGCCGCCGAGAACGACCTCGCCGTCGTGGTGCGCGGCGCCGGTACCAAGAAGGACTGGGCCGCTCCCCCGCGCCGGCTCGACCTCATCATCGACACCCACCGGCTCAGCGGCGTGGTCGAGCACGCGGCCGGCGATCTCATCACGATCGTGCGCGCCGGCACGCCCCTGCGGGAGCTCGGCGAGAAGCTCGCCCCCGCCGGGCAGCAGCTCGCGCTCGACGCTCCCCTGCCGGATTCGACGGTCGGCGGCACGGTCGCGGTGAGCACGAGCGGCCCCCGCCGCATGCTCTACGGCACCGTGCGCGACCTGCTCATCGGCGTCACCGTGGTGCGGCCCGACGGCGTCGTGGCCCGCGCCGGGGGCAAAGTCGTCAAGAACGTGGCCGGGTACGACCTGGGCAAGCTGATCAGCGGCTCGTACGGCACGCTCGGCCTCGTTACCGAGTGCGTCTTCCGGCTGCATCCGCTGCCCGCGGCGACCGCGTACGTGTCGCGCCGGGTTTCCCGCGCCGACGAGGCCGGCCGGATCGCCGCCGCGGTGCTCGGTGCGCAGGTCGTACCCAGTGCGCTGGAGGTCGACGCCGGACCCGACGGCGGGATCGAGGTCGCCGTCGGACTCGAAGGCGTACCCGAGGGCATCAAGAGGCGCGCCGCGGCGGTCCGGGAGCTCCTCGGCGGCGAGGCCGCCGTGTCCGACACCCCACCGGCATGGTGGTCGGCGTACCCCTGGGGGCCCGGCGACGTGGGGCTGAAGCTCACCGCCGCGCTGTCCGGAGTACCGACGCTGTTGGCAGCCGGTCGGGCGGCCCGGGACCGGTACGGCGTACCGCTCGCGCTGCGCGGCTCGGCCGGCGCCGGCGTCGTCTACGCCGGGCTGCCCGGCACAACGTCGCCCGAGAGTGTTGCCGGCGTCCTCGACGACCTGCGCGCGGCCGCCGCAACGGCGTCCGGTCACGCGGTGGTCCTGACCGCCCCGGCGCCCGTCCGCGGACGCGTCGACCTCTGGGGACCGGTCGACGGCCTGCATCTGATGCGGCGCGTCAAGGAACAGTTCGACCCGGACGCGCGGTTCGCACCCGGGCGCTTCGTGGGAGGGATCTGATGACTACCCCTATCTCCCCCGGCGGCGGGGTCGACGCGACAAAGGGCACCCATCCGACGAGCGCGCCGCGCGACGTGCTCGGCCTCGTCGGCACCACTCCCGGCGAACCCGCGTTCGACGACCACCACCCGCCCCGACGTGACCTCGTCGACGACTGCGTCCACTGTGGGTTCTGCCTGCCCACCTGCCCTACGTACGTGCTGTGGGGCGAGGAGATGGACTCGCCGCGCGGGCGCATCTACCTGATGAAGCAGGGGCTCGACGGTGAGCCGATGACCGACTCGACGGTCGAGCACTTCGACCGGTGCCTGGGCTGCATGGCATGTGTCACCGCGTGCCCCTCGGGCGTGCAGTACGACAAGCTCATCGAGGACACCCGCCAGCAGGTCGAGCGACGGCACAGCCGCTCACCGCGCGAGCGGGCGATGCGGAAGGCGATCTTCACGCTCTTCCCGTACCCGAAGAGGTTGCGCCTGCTGCGCGGGCCACTCCGGGCCTACCAGGCCAGTGGACTGCAGCGCCTCGTCGGGCATACCGGGCTGCTGCGCCTGATGCCGACCCTGGCCACGATGGAGTCGCTCGCGCCCCGGCTGGCCCGACCCGAGCGGCTGGCCGAGCGGATACCCGCGCGGGGCACCCGGCGCGCCGTGGTCGGCATGCTCACCGGCTGCGTGCAGAGCGCGTTCTTCCCCGACGTCAACGCGGCAACCGCCCGGATCCTCGCCGCCGAGGGCTGCGAGGTCGTCATTCCACGTACGCAGGGCTGCTGCGGGGCGTTGAGCGTCCACAATGGCCGGGAGGCCGAGGCGCAGCGATTCGCGCGGGCGCTCATCGACACGTTCGACGACACACGTCTGGACTACTTCGTCGTCAACGCGGCGGGGTGCGGGTCGTCGCTGAAGGAGTACGACAAGCTTCTCGCCGACGACCCGGTGTACGCCGAGCGGGCGGCCGCGTTCTGCGCGAAGGTCCGCGACCTGTCCGAGATCCTCGTCGAACTCGGTCCGGTCGCACCCCGGCATCCCCTGCCGGTGACGGTCGCCTACCACGACGCCTGCCATCTCGGGCACGCCCAGGGCGTGCGGGCACAGCCGCGCGAGTTGCTGCGCGGCATCCCCGAGTTGCAGGTGTGTGAGATCGCTGACGCGGAGATCTGCTGCGGCTCCGCGGGCGTCTGGAACATCCTGAATCCCGAACCCGCACAGCAGCTCGGCGACCGCAAGGCACGGGACGTGCTGGCGACCGGCGCGCAGCTGCTCGTGACGGCAAACCCCGGATGCCTGATGCAGGTCGCGGCATCCGTTCGGCGCCTCGGCTCGACGATCGGCCTTGCCCACACCGCGCAGGTGCTCGACGCGTCGATCCGTGGGTTGCCGGCCAAAGACCTGCTGTAGCACCTACCCCACACCCCTCAGTGCCGAGGTGATCTCTTTGCTCCAGCAGTACAAGATCATCACTGATCCTCTATCGGGCTCCATCGGCTTATCGGCGATCTTCGCCTCCCTGTCCCTGATCACGCTGTTCCTCCTGCTCGGCGTCCTGCGCATGAAGGCCTGGCTGGCCGGGCTCATCTCCCTCGCGGTCGCGCTGGTCGTGGCGGTCGTCGTCTACGCGATGCCCCTCGGGCAGGCGCTGCTGTCGGCCAGCGAAGGCGCCGCGTTCGGCTTCTTCCCGATCCTCTGGATCGTCATCAACGCGATCTGGGTCTACAACCTCACCGTCACCAGTGGACACTTCGACGTTCTGCGCCGCTCCTTCGAGCGGGTCAGCCCCGACCTGCGCATCCAGGCGATCATCATCGCCTTCTGCTTCGGCGCGCTGCTCGAGGCGCTCGCGGGTTTCGGCACTCCGGTCGCCATCACCGTCGTCATGCTGATGGCACTGGGCTTCCGGCCGATCCACGCCGCGTCGGTCGCGCTCATCGCCAACACCGCGCCGGTCGCTTTCGGTGCCCTGGCCGCCCCGGTCGTCACCCTCGCGACCGTCACGCATGGCGCCAGTGACCACCCCGGGCTGACCCTGGACAACCTGGGCGCGATGGTCGGCCGCCAGACGCCGGTACTGTCGATCATCGTTCCGCTCGTGCTCGTCGCCGTCGTCGACGGCAAGCGGGGTGTCCGCCAGACCTGGCCGGCCGCCGTGCTGGCCGGTGTCAGCTTCGGCGCCGCACAGTTCGTCGCGTCGAACTACATCTCGGTGCCACTCACCGACATCGTCGCCTCGCTGGTGTCGGCGGCCGTCGTCGTGCTCCTGCTGCGCGTCTGGCAACCCTCGGAGTCGCCCGACCTGCGGGCCGAGACGCTCGCCACCGTGGGCGGGTCGGCGGATGCGACCGGCGCCACCGTGGGCGGTGCGGCGGCGGCCAGGGTCGTCGACGGCGACGGCGACGGCGACGGCGACGGCACGGTGGCCGGCACCACCGGTTCGGGCGCCCCCACCTCCACTGCGGAAAAGGTCGCGGTGGACCGGCCGCGCGACAGACCCGCCGACGTCCTCCGGGCGTACGCGCCGTACGCGATCATCATCGTCCTGTTCTCGCTCGCCAACCTCGGCGCGGTGAAGTCCGCGCTGGCGAAGGCTCCGTGGACGGTGAAGTTCCAGTGGCCCGGCCTCGACGTCCTCACCGCCACGGGTAAGCCCCAGTCGTCGATGACGTTCGTGCTCGGCTGGTTGCCGGCGGCGGGCACGCTCATGATCATCGCCGGTATCCTCACCGCGATCGCGTTGGGCGTGAAGCCGGCGGCGGCGCTCAAGGCGTACGCCAACACGTGGGTATCGTTGCGGCACGCGATCGTGACGGTCATGGCCGTATTGGCACTGGCCTACGTGCTCAACCAGTCCGGGCAGACCAACACGCTCGGCGTGTTCTTCGCCGGTGCCGGCGGCGCCTTCGTGTTCCTGTCATCGATCCTCGGTTGGATCGGTGTCGCGGTAACCGGCTCCGACACGTCGGCCAACGCACTGTTCGGTGCGCTGCAGGTGCAGACTGCGACGCGGGCCGGACTCGACCCGGTGCTGCTGGCCGCCGCCAACTCGTCCGGCGGCGTCATGGGCAAGATGATCAGCCCGCAGAACCTGGCGATCGCCGCCGCCGCGGTCGGCATGGCCGGGAGAGAGGGCGAGATCTTCCGCAAGGTGATCGGCTGGAGCCTGGTACTGCTGCTGTTCATGTGCGTACTCGTCACGCTGCAGAGCACGCCGATCCTTGGCTGGATGGTCGTGAAGTAACACCGGTTGGACGCGGAGCGGCGGCCGGGCCTGCTCGACCGCCGCTTCCGTACGTGCGGCCGTTTCGGTCATGCCGTGTCGATGCTGGTGTGGATTGCGAACTGTCGGAGCACGCCGGTTATGGCGAGGACTCGCAGCGTGATCGGTGACGGATCGCGCAGGACCAGTTGTCCTGCTTCGGCGGCGACCGCACGCCGGATGCGTAGCAGCGCTCGGACCCCGTCGGCGCAGAAGAAAGTCACCCTCGCCAGGTCCAGCACGAGGCGCAGCGGTTTGTCACGCAGGATGTCTTCGGCGAGTTCGGCAATCAGGTGGGCGTTGCTCATGTCAAGCTCGCCGCTGACCGCGATCACCGTCACCGGCCCGGCGCTGGCCAACTCCAGGGACATGATCTGGTCGCGGTAGCGGCCGTGCCGCAAGGCGAAAGAGACCTGCTGGGCGGACATGGAGCCCTCCGGCCACGAATGGCAGGCGGACCCGGGACCATCGCGACTGATCGCGAGGCTCCCGGCGGGGCAGTCACCCCAGGGCTCACGTCCGAACCCGGTCAATACGCTATAGCTACGCAACGAGTCGCAGCAAGCTCCGGCGCCACCGGGCAGAAGACGCATACTGGGCGCAGCCGGTGGTTTCTCGTGCGCAGCCACGTTAGGTGGCGCCGCCTTCGGTTGGTCCATGACCGAAGCGTTGCTTCGCGAAAGCCGGCACCCCTTGCCCGACACCTCCGGACCTGTCGCCCTGACCTCTGCCTACGGTCAACTTTTCGGCCTGCTCATCGATTCGCCGAACGTCGACGCCTTCCTCGACGAGATTGTCCGGCTGGCTGCCGAGGTCGTCACGCCAGCCGCCGCCTGCGGTATGACCGTGCGCCGCAACGGCCAACCATTCACCGTGTCCAACAGCGACGACCTCGCCGCGCAGGTCGACGAGATCCAGTACGGCGCCGGTGAAGGTCCCTGCCTCGATGCCCTCCGCGAAGGCATCGTCGTCCAGGTCGACGACCTCACCCAGGACGAGCGCTGGGACGGTTACCGCCCACACGCCATCGCCCACGGCGTGGTCAGCTCCCTGTCCCTACCGCTGGCCGTCGGCAGCCAGACCGTCGCGGCGCTGAACCTGTACTCCGGCCAGCGTGCCGCCTTCAACGGACTGGACCGGCAACACGCCGAAGCGTTCGCCGCCCAATGCGCCGCGGCCCTGGTCCTTACCCTGCGCCAGGCACATCAGGCACAGGTCCAGCAACAGCTCGGCGAAGCGATGGCTTCACGCAGCATCATCGACCAGGCCATCGGCATCCTGATGGGCCAACAGCGCTGCAACGCCACCGCCGCCTTCGACCTGCTGCGCCAGGCATCCCAACATCGCAACCGCAAACTGCGCGACATCGCCGCCGACATCATCACCAACATCACCAGCGAGCCGCCCCAACCGCCCACCGACTTCAAAACCACCACCGACCCGCATATCACCGGCCGGGACGAATACTGAACACGCACGCAGCCCTTGGTACGCGAGCCGTACTCACTGCTCGTAGGCATCCACCAGGCCCTGGGTGTCGATCTTCTTCATCCCCAACATGGCCTTCATTACCCGCTCGGCCTTGACCGGGTCAGGGTCGCTCAGCAGATCGGTCAGCGTCTTCGGGACGATCTGCCACGACACGCCGAACTTGTCCTTCAACCAGCCGCACGGCCCTTCTTCCCCACCGGCGCTGAGCTTCACCCAGAGTTCGTCCACCTCCTCCTGCGTCGCGCAGTCCACGTAGAGCGAGACAGCTTCGTTGAACGTGAACTCCGGGCCGCCGTTCAGCGCTATGAACTGCTGCCCCGCCAGCTCGAACGTGACGGTCATGACCGTTCCCGCTTCGCCCGGGCCTGCCTGGCCGTAGCGTCGCACGTTCACGATCCGGGAGTCGTCGAAGATGGACGTGTAGTGGGTCGCTGCCTCTTCGGCCTGGTTGTCGAACCACAGGAAGGTCGTGATCTTCTGCATGATGCGCTCTCCTCGCAGAGCCGAGATCGAGTGGCTATATGTCAGGTAGACCGCCCGTGCCGCCGAAACTCATCGGCAGCATAGCTGCGGCGGCCATTTCCGGCAGCCTGCGGATCGGTCTGGTGACCACCCACAGTGGATAGCTGACGAAGCGCCTGCTGTTAGTTCGGGCTACTGGGGTCGTAGGCGAGGTTGGGGCGCAGCCAGCGCTCGACTTCGGGAAGGTCGAGGCCTCGCCGGCGGGCGTAGTCCCCCGCCTGGTCCTTGCCGATGCGTCCCACCGTGAAGTACCGCGACGACGGGTGGGCGAAGAGCAGCCCGCTGACGCTCGCGGCGGGGGTCATCGCGAAGGATTCGGTCAGGGCCATGTCGAGTTTCTCGGCGCCGAGCAGGTCGAACAGGGCCTGCTTCTGGCTGTGGTCCGGGCTCGCAGGGTAGCCGAGCGCGGGGCGGATACCGCGGAAACGCTCAGCGTGCAGGTCCTCGATTTCAGGGTCGGCGTCCGGCTCGTACCAGGCGCGCCGCGCCTGCAGGTGGATGTGCTCGGCGAACGCTTCGGCGAGACGGTCGGCCAGGGCTTTCACCATGATCGCCCGGTAGTCGTCGTGTCGGGCTTCGAAGCTGGCGGCAAGGTCTTCGGCACCGTGGATGGCCACGGCGAACCCACCGATGTGATCCCCGGCCGGGGCCACGTAGTCCGCGAGGCACCGGTTGGGCCGACCTGCCGGCTTGGCGGTTTGTTGGCGCAGCATCGGCAAGCGAAGTCCGCCGCGGGGGCCCACACCTTGTGGGCCGGCGTCGATCAGGATGTCGTCGCCCTCGGAGTGGGCCGGCCAGAAGCCGAAGGCGCCCCGGGCCCGCAACGAGCCGTCCGCAATGATCTGGTCGAGCAGGGCGTTCGCCTCGTCGTAGAGCTCGCGAGCCACCGGCTGGTCGAGGATCGCCGGATACTTTCCCTTCAGCTGCCACGCCAGGAAGAGGAACTGCCAGTCGATCATCCCGCGGAGGGTGGTCAGGTCCGGGTAGACGGTGCGGGCGCCGGTGAAGGCGGGGACGGGCAGATCGTCGAACGGGACCTGCTCACAGTTCGCCCGGGCTTGCGCGAGGGTCAACAGAGGACTCTGCATCCTGGTCGCGTGCTGCTCGCGTAGGCGCTCCTGCTCGGCGCGGTTGCTCACGGCCAGCCCCTCGGCCCGGTCCGGGTGAAGCAGGTCCGCGACCACGCCGACGACGCGGGACGCGTCGAGCACATGGACGCATGTGCCGTCGTAGGCAGGGGCGATCCGAACCGCGGTGTGCTGGCGCGACGTCGTGGCGCCGCCGATCAGCAGGGGCAGCGTCAGCCCGCGGCGCTGCATCTCCGCGGCGACGGTGACCATCTCGTCCAGCGACGGCGTGATCAGCCCCGAGAGCCCCACAGCGTCAGCGCCTTCGGCGACCGCGGTGTCGAGGATGACCGCGGCGGGAACCATGACACCGAGGTCGACAACCTCATAGTTGTTGCAGCCGAGGACGACACCCACGATGTTCTTGCCGATGTCGTGCACGTCACCCTTGACGGTCGCAAGCACCACCTTTCCATGGCCGCGACCAGTGTCGGCACGCCCCTCCAGTCGCGCCTGCTCCTTCTCGGCTTCCATGTAGGGCTCGAGATAGGCGACCGAGCGCTTCATCACCCGCGCGCTCTTGACCACTTGTGGCAGGAACATCTTCCCGGCGCCGAACAGGTCACCCACGGTCTTCATACCGTCCATGAGTGGTCCCTCGATCACGTCGAGGGGCCGCGCTGCTCGCTGCCGGGCGTCCTCGGTGTCGGCCTCGATGAAGTCGACGATGCCGTGCACGAGCGCGTACGCCAGGCGCTGCTCCACCGGCGCATCGCGCCAGGACAGGTCTACGGTGCGGCGGGTGCCGGCCCCGCTCACCGTCTCGGCGAACGCGACGAGCCGGTCGGTGGCGTCGGCGCGCCGGTCGAAGAGCACGTCCTCGACGAGCTCGAGCAGGGCTGCGGGGATGTCCTCGTAGACCGCGAGCTGCCCCGCGTTGACGATGCCCATGTCCAGCCCGGCGCGCACGGCATGGAAGAGGAACGCCGAGTGCATCGCCTCGCGCACGACGTCATTTCCGCGGAAGGAGAACGACAGGTTGGAGATGCCGCCGCTGGTACGCGCGCCCGGGCACCGCTGCTTGATGAGCGGCAGTGCGTCGATGAACGCCTTCGCGTAGCCGTTGTGCTCGGCGATGCCGGTAGCGACCGCGAGCACGTTGGGGTCGAACACGATGTCCTCGGCGGCGAATCCGGCCCGAGAAATGAGCAGGTCGTAGGCGCGGGCGCAGATCGACACCTTGCGCTCGACGGTATCGGCCTGCCCCTGCTCGTCGAAGGCCATGACGACCACGCCGGCACCGTAACCCCGGATGCGCCGTGCCTGCTCGAGAAACGGTCCCTCACCCTCCTTGAGGCTGATCGAGTTGACGACGCCCTTGCCCTGCACGCACTTGAGCCCTGCCTCCAGTACGCTCCACCGCGAACTGTCGACCATGATCGGGATACGGGCGACCTCCG
>JAOPWA010000377.1 GCA_025965915.1 Dactylosporangium sp.
GGATCTCCATCGCCGCGATGGCCGTGATCTTCGTGCTGATGATGGCCATCCGCCGGCACTACGACCAGGTTTCCCGGGAGCTGGAGCCGTCGGAGGACAAGCCGGTCCTGCCCTCGCGCAACCACGCCGTGGTGCTGATCAGCAAGGTGCACCAGCCCACGCTGCGGGCCCTCGCGTACGCCCTGGCGACGCGGCCGGACACCCTCACCGCGTTGACGGTGAACGTCGACGACGACGACACCCGGGCCATCCAGTCCGAGTGGGAGCGGCGGGAGCTCAGCGTGGCGCTGACGGTCGTGGACTCCCCGTTCCGGGAGATCACCAACCCGATCATCGATTATGTGAAGACGATGCGCCGCGAGTCGCCCCGCGACGTGGTCACCGTCTTCATCCCCGAGTACGTGGTCGGCCACTGGTGGGAGCACCTGCTGCACAACCAGAGCGCGCTGCGGATCAAGACCCGGTTGCTGTTCGAGCCCGGCGTGATGGTCACCAGCGTGCCCTGGCAGCTCAGCTCGACCGAGGGTAAGAACATCGAGCGTCCGGTCCAGAGCCAGTGGCGTACCCCGCAGCGTGGCCCGCGCGCGGGCCGCGACGACGAGCCACGCCCGACTGACGACGAGTTCGCGCCGACTGGTTGATCATGGATGAGCTGCTGGAGTTGACGGTGGGGCCCGTGGCGCACGGCGGGCACTGCGTCGCCCGGCTGCCCGAGGGTCAGGTGGTCTTCGTTCGGCACGCCCTGCCCGGTGAACGGGTCCGCGCGGCCGTCACCGAACGTAGGCGCGGATACCTGCGAGCCGACGCGGTCGAGGTGCTCGAAGCCTCACCGGACCGGGTCGAGGAGCCGTGCAAGTACGCCAAGCCCGGCCGCTGTGGCGGCTGCGACTTCCAGCACGCCACGCCGGCGGCGCAGCACGAGTTCAAGGCCGCCGTCGTGCGCGAGTTGCTGGCCCGGATCGGCGGCCTCACTCCCGCCGAGGTCGAGGATCTGCGGGTACGCGTGGAACCGCTGCCCGGTGGTCCGCTGGGCTGGCGGACGCGGGTGCAGTACGCCGTGGACGCCGAGGGACGGCCCGGATTGCGCAAGCACCGCTCGCACGACATCATCCCGATCGACCGCTGCCTGATCGCGCACCCGGCGATCCAGGATGCCCCGGTAACCGACCGCACCTGGCCGGTACGCGGAGGCGGCGTCGAGGTCGTGGCGGCTAGCGGCGGCGATCTGACCATCTTCACCAGGCCGCGCGGCGGCCGGGCACCGCGGCTGGTGTCCGGGCCACGCGTCGTCCGAGAGCGGGCACTCGGTCGCGAGTGGAAGATCGACGCGACCGGATTCTGGCAGGTCCACCCGGCGGCGCCGGACGCGCTCGCGGCCGCCGTCCTGGACCTGCTCCAACCCCGGCCGGGGGAGCGGGCCTGGGACCTGTACGGCGGAGCGGGTCTGTTCGCCGCGGCCCTGGCGCCCGTGCTCGGCCCCCAGGGGCGGGTGACGATCGTGGAGTCCGATCCGCGCGGGGTCACCGCGGCCCGTCGCAACCTGGCCGATCTGTCGCAGGTACACGTGGCGCCCGGCGACGTCGCCGCGGTGATCGCCAATCCGCGCTGGCGCTCCATCGACATCGTGGTGCTCGACCCGCCGCGCGCCGGCGTCGGCCGGGAGGTGATCGAGTCGGTGGCCGCCCGTTCTCCCCGCGCGGTGGCCTACGTCTCCTGCGATCCCGCCGCGTTCGCCCGGGACGTCGCGACGTTCCGGGAGCGTGGTTGGCGATTGTCGCGGTTGCGCGCGTTCGATGCGTTTCCGATGACGCAGCATGTGGAGTGTGTGGGCCTGTTGGAGCCGGCAGGAGCGCTCGTGTGAGGGAAATGTGTAGGAATGATCGTCCCCGATGACCGGGTGCGGGTCCCCGCTAGACTGGCCCGTCATGAGCGCTTCTGAGGGTCCCGCCAGTCTCATCGGCACGATCCGCGATCCGCAGGACCTCAAGGGGCTGACCGAAGAGCAGCTCACCCTCCTCGCCGCTGAAATCCGTGACTTCCTCGTCGCGAAGGTCTCGCGTACCGGTGGCCACCTCGGCCCCAACCTCGGCGTCGTCGAGGTCACCCTCGCGCTGCACCGGGTCTTCGATTCGCCCAAGGACCGGATCCTGTTCGACACCGGTCACCAGGCGTACGTGCACAAGATCGTCACCGGCCGCCAGGACGGGTTCGACCTGCTGCGCCAGCGTGGCGGCCTGTCGGGCTACCCGAGCCGGGGCGAGAGCGAGCACGATCTCATCGAGAACTCGCATGCCTCCACGGCGCTGTCCTACGCCGACGGTCTGGCCAAGGCGTTCGCGCTGCGCGGCGAGAATCGCCACGTCGTGGCGGTCGTCGGAGACGGCGCGCTGACCGGCGGCATGTGCTGGGAGGCGCTCAACAACATCGCCACCGCCAAGAACCCTCTCGTCATCGTCGTCAACGACAACGGCCGCTCGTACGCGCCGACGATCGGGGGCCTGGCCGACCATCTGTCGACGCTGCGCCTGAGCCCCGGGTACGAGAAGGTGCTCGACCTGGTCAAGGACGCCCTCGGGCACACCCCGGTGGTCGGCGGCCCGCTCTTCGAGGTGCTGCACGGGCTCAAGAAGGGGCTCAAGGACGCCATCTCCCCGCAGGCGATGTTCGAAGATCTCGGTATCAAGTACGTCGGACCCGTCGACGGGCACGACATGGCCGCGATGGAATCGGCGCTTCGCCGGGCCAAGGCGTACGGCGGCCCCGTCATCGTGCACGCGGTGACCCGCAAGGGGTACGGCTACCGCCCGGCCGAGAATGACGAGGCCGACTGCCTGCACGGTCCAGGGGCGTTCGACCCGGAGACCGGCAAGGTGCTGGCGCCCGCGTCCGTGAAGTGGACCGGCGTCTTCGCCGACGAACTCGTCGCCATCGCCGACGAACGGCCCGACGTCGTCGGCATCACCGCGGCCATGGCCGAGCCGACCGGCATCGCCAAGCTCATGCGCAAATACCCCGAGCGCGCCTACGACGTCGGCATCGCCGAGCAGCACGCCATCACCTCGGCGGCCGGGCTCGCCATCGGCGGGCTGCACCCGGTCGTCGCGGTGTACGCGACGTTTCTCAACCGGGCCTTCGATCAGGTCCTGCTCGACGTCGCGATGCACAAGCTGCCCGTCACGATCGTCCTCGACCGGGCCGGCATCACCGGCCCGGACGGCCCCAGCCACTACGGCATGTGGGACATGTCGGTCTTCGGGGTCGTGCCGGGCCTGCGTATCGCCGCCCCGCGGGACGCCGCGACGCTGCGCGAGGAACTGCGCGAGGCGGTGTCGACCGAGGACGGCCCGACGATCGTGCGCTTCCCCACCGGTACGGTCGCCGCCGACCTGCCCGCGGTCGACCGCGTCGGCACCGTCGACGTGCTCGCCCGAGCCGAGCGGCGGGATGTCCTGTTGGTTGCGGTAGGCGCGTTCGCCCACCTCGGCGTCGAGGTCGCCGCGCGGTTGACCGAGCAGGGGTACGGGGTGACCGTGGTCGACCCGCGCTGGGTCCGTCCGGTGCCGGTCGAGCTCGTCGGGCTCGCCCGCGAGCACCGGCTCGTGGTGACCGTGGAGGACGGTGTGCGCACCGGCGGCGTCGGCGACGCGATCGCCAAGGCGCTGCGCGACGCCGACGTGTGGGTGCCGCTGCGCGACCTCGGCGTACCGCAGGACTGGCACCCGCACGGCAGTCGCGCCCAGATCCTCGCGTCGATCGGGCTCACCGCCCAGGACGTCGCCCGACGGGTGACCGAGTGGGTGAGCCGGCTGGAAGACACGGCGATGCGCCACCCCCGCACGGTCCCGAACGGGAGAAGCGGCCGCTGAGCCGCCCCGGCGCCGGCCACTGAGCCGCCCCGGCCCGGCAGCCGGCACGAAGTCTTCTTCGGTACCGGCGGCCCTCCCACGCCACAATGGCCACATGGGACAGCCCGCCGACTCGGGGCCCGCCGAGCCCGTCATCGACCTGGGTGAACTGACCGGCGAAGCCCAGCCCGAGCGCGACTCCGGACCGGCTTGGCCGCCGCGCCAACTCACGCTGGCGTTCGTCGCGGTACTCGTCGTAGCCGCCCTGTTCGGTGACGCCCCTCGGCTGTTGCTGCGGCCGGTGCTGACCACCACGTTCGCCCCGACGGACTTCGACATCAGGGGCAACGTGCTGTACGCGTTTGACAGCCCGTACGCACCCAACCGGGTCTTCGCATACCGGCTGCGGGACGGGCAGCCGCTGTGGCAGGTACGGTCGCCGGCCACCACGAGTTACGCGCGCGTCGAGCAGGTCGGCGAGCGGACCCTGCTCGTACCCAACCTCTGCACCGCTGCGGCTGGAGTGTCGACGGTCGCGGTGGACACCACCTCCGGCCGCGAGGTATGGCGCCGGACGGGCACGGTCGAACGGCTGATCGACGGCGGGTTGGTCCTCATGACCCGCTCCGACCGGATGGCCGGCTGCGGTGTCGTGTCCGCGCCGGCCGACGCTCCTCCCGTGTACTGGGACGCCGTCGACGTCGAAACCGGGGTCGTGAGGTGGTCGATCGAGGTACCGGAGTCCGTCCAGATCTCCTTCGACTCCGACAACGGGCTCGGCGTGCGGTGGGTGGTGTTCGTCGCGCGCGACGGCACCGTCACCACCCGGGACCTACTCACCGGCGCGGTCACGGGGCAGGTTGTGCTTGCGGAGTTGGCGCAGCCGAGGCAGGCCGACGGCGCTCAGCCCGTACCGGATGACCTGCCCGACCTCATGATCGCCGGAAGTCAGGTGATGGTGGTACGCCATCTGTCCGGCCAACTCGACAACGAGCCGACCGTGCTCGGCGTCACCGCCTACGACCTGGTCACCCTCGCCCGCCGGTGGACCGTACGCGCGGAGGCCGGCCCGTCCGGCGTACGCGACGGCTTCGAGTACAAGAACGTGGACGCCTGCGGGCCGATGCTGTGCCTGCGCATAGCTCAGTCGACGGTCTTCCTGGATCCGCGCGACGGCACGGAACGGTGGCGCTCCTCCATGTCGCTGCTGTCAACCGTCAACGGGTGGGCTCTCCTCGCCGATCCTCGGGGGTTGCGCGGGGATCAGCCACCGCTGGAGGGCTTGACGGTGCGTGACGCCCGCACCGGCAAGCTGAGAGGCGCGGTCCCCGGCTGGCGCATCTTCAGCGCCGACGTCCGGCGCGCCGCGAATCCGCTGCTCGGGGTCGTGACCGGCGACCGTACGTGGTTCGCCCGGCTGGACCTCACCCGGATGCGCCTCGTGACCATCGGCTCCGCGCCGGGCTGGTACGGCTCCTGCGCGGCCGAACGGGAGTACGTCGCCTGCCGCCGCCTCGACGGATCGGTACGCGTGTGGCGCGCTGCGGGCACCTGAGCGACGTCGGGTCGCCTACGGTGACCGGGTGAGCGCCGCGGGGGAGTACGAACAGGGGTTGATCGATCTGGACCTGGCGCGGCGGTTGAAGGCCGATCGCCTCGCGCTGCTCCCGCCCGGTGCGGCCGACTGCTGGGCAGGTAAGACGTATGTCACCTGTCGTGTCAGGGCGGGCACTCTCCGTGCTTGGCTGTACTCCTCCTGACCAGCTCGGAGCGGCGGCACTAGCGTGGCTCACGCAGACTTCACGTCCGGCGCGTTGTGCTGGGCGGCATGGGAGGAGACGACCGGGTGCGGATACTCGTGGTCGAGGACGAGAGTAACCTCGCCGACGCGATCGCGCGTGGCCTGCGCCGCGAAGGCATGGCGGTCGACGTCGCCTACGACGGCACCGACGGTCACGAGATGGCGTTCATCACGCGGTACGACGTCGTAGTGCTCGACCGCGACCTGCCCGGGATGCACGGCGACGAGATCTGCGCGGCACTGGTGTCGGCCGGGGCCCTGACCCGGGTACTGATGCTGACGGCCAGCGCGAGCGTCGCCGACCGCGTCGAGGGGCTGCAGTTGGGCGCCGACGACTACCTGCCCAAG
>JAOPWA010000438.1 GCA_025965915.1 Dactylosporangium sp.
TGCCGGTCACCGGCGCCTCCACCGGGATCTCCATCTTCATCGACTCGAGGATCACGAGGGTGTCGCCCTCCTCGACGGTCTCTCCGGTGGCCTTGACCACCTTCCATACGTTCGCCACCATCTCGGCGCGGATCTCGTCGGCCATGTACCCGTCCTCTCATGTCGTCGCCCCGGTATCCAATCACGGTGAAGAGATAAACGGGTGGTTGGCTCGGGACGCGGAGTCCGCTGTCACCGTCCCCCGGCGCAGCTGCCCGAACTGCTGCTACACCTGGCCGTCGTCCGGCCGGTGTTCATCTGGGGTGCGCCGGAGTCGGCAAGAGCCCCTGGTACGCGACGTGCTGGCAGCACGTGTCCGGCGCTGAGCCGCTAATCGACCTGGAACTCCAGGAACTCCCGTTCGTCGCCCTCGAAGACGACCAGATCGGCGAGCTTTGCGCGCAGGCGCTGCTGGAGCTCGACCGGGGCGGCCTCGGCGCCGCAGCAGCGAGCCACCAGGGCCTTCACCTCCTGCTCGATGCCGTACTCGCGCAGGCACGACAAGCACTCTTCGAGATGCTCGCGGATCAGCAGCCGCCGGTGTTCGGAGCACTCCAGGTCGAGGTACAGGTAGACCTCTTCCAGCACCTCACGGCAGTCGGTCTCGTGGGGTTCGCCGCAGCTCATGCGATCGCCTCGCTTCGCTCGCTCACCTTGCTGCCTCCTGCCCAGCCGACTGATTTGCGGACGGGACACGGTGGAAGCCCCGGTCGGCAGCGTAGCGCTCCAGCATCCCGCGCAGGTTGCGCCGCCCGCGGTGTAGCCGCGACATCACGGTGCCGATGGGCGTACCCAGGATTTCGGCGATCTCCTTGTAGGAGAAGCCCTCGACGTCAGCGAGGTAGACCGCCAGCCGGAACTCCTCCGGCAGCGATTGCAACGCTTCCTTGATGTCCGAGTCGGGCAGCCGGTCCAGCGCCTCCGTCTCGGCGGACCTGAGCCCGCTGGACGTGTGCGACTCCACCTCGGCCAACTGCCAGTCATGGATCTCGTCGGTCGGCGCCTGGATCGGCTGACGCTGCCGTTTGCGGTACGAGTTGATGTACGTGTTGGGGAGGATGCGGTCGAGCCAGGCCTGGAGGTTGGTGCCCTCTTCGAACTGGTGGAACGCGGCGTAGGCCTTCAGGAACGTCTCCTGGAGCAGGTCCTCGGCGTCGGCCGGCTTACGCGTCATCCGCAGCGCGGCCGCGTACAACTGGTCAAGGAAGGGCGTGGCGTCCCGCACGAAACGGTCACGCCGCTGGTCGGGCTTCTCGTCTACTGACACGCGCCCCTCTTCCTTTGACCGTCCCGCAGAGAATACGCCGGCAGGGTGGTCACCACCCCGGGGCGGGTCGGTCTCCACCAAGATCGCCGGCCAGGACGAGTCGGGTGTGGCCTGCGCGGACTCGATCGCTGCCGGCCATTCCGGACCGGTCAGGACGCCCCGCCATCGTTGCGTCCCGTACGTGCCGGACGCCCGGGTGGTGGTACCCATCTGGGATTCCCCTTCGCCAGTGGCCGGGACACCCGAGGTGCCGGCCCTCCAACCCGGTGCAACCCCGGTCGCGGGCGGCTCATTCCGAGGCGTAGAGCACAGACGGATATCCCCCGGGTTGACCCGCAGCGGCCCAGCCGTGCCTCGCGAGCCACGCCACGGCGACGGCTGCGACCTGCGCCGGGTCCCGGCGCAGGTCGTGCGTCTCGCCTTCGAGTACGCGTACGTCGACCGGGCCGGAAGCCGGTGGTATGCCGAACGGATCCCGGTCACCGCTCACGACCAGGGTGGGCAACGCGGTCGGCAGCTCACCGGCCCGGCTACGATCCGGCTTACCGGGCGGGTGCAGCGGGAACGCCAGCGCGAGTACCCCGGCCGCACCGAGCCCGCCGGCGGTGCGGCAGGCTACGCGGGCACCGCTGGAGCGCCCGCCGACGACCAGTGGCAGCGCCGCGGGCACGAGGTCGCGCAGTGCGGTGACCACCGCGGCGTACGCGCGGTCCAGCTGCCCGGCGGGCGCCGGCGCACGACGCCCGGCGACCCGGTAGGGCTGCGTGACGCGCGCGACGGTCACCCCCGCGGCGACCGCCGCGTCGCGTACGGCGACCAGATCGACGGCGTCCACCCCGCCACCGGCACCATGACCGAGCACGAGCAGGCTCAGCGGCGCGGTGGCGGGCTGGTCGATGTCGAGCCGGGCCGGCCCGTACGCGGTCGCGACCTCGATCATCTCTGAATGATCGCAGCCGGACGGCTATCGACTGGCGGCACCCACCTGCTCGAGCACCCGAAGGACATTCAGCTCGGCCAGCCGGTTGTCGTCGTATGGACTGTTGTCGTCGTATGGACTGCTGTCGTCGTATGGACTGCTGTGCGCCTCGGAGCGCCAGGCGACGAGCATCGCCCGCCGCTCCCGCGGCGTGGTCGCGCCCCACACGCCGTGACAGTCCCCGACATCCAGCGCCCAGGCCAGGCAGGAGCCCTGGACGTCGCAGGTGCGGCACAACGCAATTGCGGCGTCCGCCGCCTCGCTGGGCGCCGGAAAGAACGTTTCCGGATCGACACTCTGGCACAGGCCCCTGGTGCGCCACGCCGGATCAAGATCACGTTCACCGAGCGCGCGAAGTAGTCGCGGATCGCGCCTGGCTGCAGCAACCTCGTGCGCACGTGGCATTCGCGCCCGGGTCATGCACCCACCTCCCCCGTGGGTTTACGACATTTCGATGGGCGCGAACTAACGACAAACAGCACGCCCACCGGCGCTGTGTTCTACCGCACCTGTGCGTGCTCAGACAAGACTCTTTACCGAAATTGCCAAAAGGCGCCCCCTCAATCGCCGTCGTATCAGTCGAAAAGCGTCAGATCCTGTGGTTGCACGGCCGGAGCACCGAGGGGTGCCGCGGGCACCCGCTCCACCAACCGCGGCCCGTCGTTGCGTACGTCACCGACCGCCCCGCCGACGGGTCGGATCTCGATCGAGTCGAGATATTCGGCAGGCGGCGACCCCAGCAACCCGGAGGCGGTCGCCGCGTTGCCGTCGAGCCACTGCCACCAGCGCTCCGCCGGCAGCGCCAACGGCATCCGATCGTGCACGAGCGACAACTCCCCCACCGCGGCCGTCGTCACTATCGTGCAGGTCAGGACCTTCTCGCCCCACACCGTCCAGAGACCGGCGAAGGCCAGCACGCCACCGTCGCGGTGGGTCATGAAGTAGGGCTGGCGCTCCCTGGGCGAGCGGCGGACCCACTCGTACCACCCGTCGGCCGGCACCAGGCAGCGCCGGGTGGCGAACGACGGCGCGTACGCCCGGGTTGTCGCCACCGTCTCCGCGCGAGCATTGATCATGCGGGCTGCGCCGCGGGTGTCCTTGGCCCACGACGGGACGAGACCCCAGCGGGCCATGGACAGCACCGGTGTCTCGACCCTGCGGGAGCGGCGCACGATCGGCACCGCGTCGGTCGGCGCCACGTTGTAGTCGGCGGCCAGCCCGTCGCCGGTCTCATCGCTCGCCTCGAACAGGGCGCTGAGATCAGTGGCACTACGGGTAGTGGCGTACCGGCCGCACATGGCGACCACGCTACCGGCGACAACGCCGCCGCGCCGCCCCATCGGCCATCCCACTCCCTCGGCCGTCCCACCCGCCCTGCCGTCCCATCCAACAAGAGCCACCGGACCGGCCGTCGCCGCGTGCAGGCGGGTTCGGCAGACTGTACGAGTGGCAGACAGCAACCTCGCCGTTACCCCGCCGGGCCGACAGGCGCGGCCGTGGACGGCGCCGACCGCCGGGAACCCCGTCTCGGCGACCGTACGGCTGCCCGGCTCCAAGTCGATGACCGCGCGGGCGCTCATACTCGCGGCCGTGTCGACCGGGTCGAGCACCCTGCGCGCCCCGCTACGCGCCCGCGACACCATGCTCATGGCCGCCGGCCTGCAGGCGATGGGCGCGACCGTGAGCACCGGCGACGACGACCTGTGGGTGGTGCGCCCGCGGCCGATGCACGGCCCGGCCAAGATCGACGTAGGACTCGCCGGCACCGTCATGCGCTTCCTACCGGCGGTGGCCGCGCTCGCCGAGGGCCCGGTGACGTTCGACGGCGACCCGCGCGCCCGGCAGCGGCCGATGGCGCCGATCATCGACGCGCTCGACAAACTCGGCGTCCGCATCGAGGCGAGCCCGGGCGGGCATCTGCCGATGACCGTGCACGGCGCGGGGCGGGTCACCGGCGGCGAGGTGACGATCGACGCCTCCAGCTCCAGCCAGCTCGTCAGCGGCCTCCTGCTCGCCGCCGCCGCCTTCGAACGCGGGGTCGTCGTCCGCCACGTCGGGCCGCCGGTGCCCAGTGCTCCGCATCTCGAGATGACCGTACAGATGCTGCGGGCGGTCGGGGCCGGGGTCGACGACAGTACGCCCGACGTGTGGGCGGTCCAGCCGGGGCGACTGGCCGGCCGTGGCTGGGACATCGAGCCGGACCTTTCCGGCGCCGCGCCGTTCCTGGCCGCCGCGCTGGTCACCGGCGGCGCGGTCACCGTGCCCGGCTGGCCGCGCACCACCACCCAGGCCGGCGACCGGCTGCGCGAACTGCTGTCCGCGATGGGCGGCGAGCCCAGCCTGTCCACCGAGGGCCTGACGATGCGGGGCGCCGGCGTGGTGCACGGCCTTGACGCCGACCTGTCCCAGGTGAGCGAGCTGACACCCGTACTCGCGGGTCTTGCCGCCCTGGCCGACTCACCATCACGGCTGCGCGGGATCGGCCACATCCGCGGCCACGAGACCGACCGGATCGCGGCGCTGGCGCGGGAGCTGAGCAGGCTCGGCGCCGACGTCATCGAACTCCCGGACGCGCTGGAGATCCGGCCCCGGCCACTGACCGGAGGACTGTTCGAGACCTACGACGACCACCGCATGGCGCACGCCGCTGCCGTCCTCGGTCTCGCGGTGCCAGGTGTCGAGCTCACCGACGTGGCGTGTACCTCGAAGACGATGCCCGAGTTTCCGGCACTATGGTCGGCAATGGTGGGCCAGCCCGGAGGTTGAGCGCTGAAGCGACCGCGTGAATACGACGAGGACGACGTACGGGTACGCCCGGGTCGGTCCACCCGACCGCGTACCCGGATCCGGCCGCGCCACGAGGACGCCGTCGAGGGCTTCGTCGTCGCGGTCGACCGCGGCCGGTACACCTGCGTCGTGGGCGAAGGCCGCATCGTCGTCGCGATGCGCGCCCGAGAACTCGGCCGCCGTGGGGTGGTCGTGGGTGACCAGGTGCAGATCGTCGGGGACGTATCTGGCCGCGCGGACACCCTCGCGCGCATCGTGCGCATCGACGAGCGCACCTCCACGCTCATGCGCACCGCCGACGACGTCGAGAACAGCATCGAGGGGCGCCAGGAGCGGGTCGTCGTCGCCAACGCCGAGCAGCTCGTCATCGTCAACTCGCTGTCGGACCCGCCACCGCGGACCGGGTTCATCGACCGGTGCCTCGTCGCCGCGTACGACGCCGGCATCGAGCCGCTGCTGTGCCTGACCAAGGCCGATCTGGCCGGCCCCGATGAGGTGCTGCACTACTACGCCGAACTGGACCTGCCCTACGTGCTGTGCCGCCCGGAGCAGGAGCCGACCGAGCTGCTGGAGGCGCTGACGAACCGGATCTCGGTCCTGGTCGGCCACTCCGGCGTCGGCAAGTCCACGCTGGTCAACCGCCTCGTCCCGGGTACCGACCGGGCCGTCGGGGTGGTCAGCGCCGTCGGCAAGGGCCGGCACACCTCGACCAGCGCCGTCGCACTCCCACTGCCCGCGGGCGGCTGGATCATCGACACCCCGGGCATACGGTCGTTCGGCCTGGCCCACGTCTCGCCGAACAGCCTGCTGCACGGCTTTTCCGACCTGGTCGAGGCGACCACGCGGTGCTCGCCCAACTGCGACCACACCGGCGCTGGCGGCGACTGCGGGCTGGACAAGCTGATCGCCGAGGGCGGGGCCGACCCGCGCCGGCTGCTGTCGTACCGCCGGCTGCTGGCGTCCCGCGCCGGTGAACCGGACGAGCAGTGACCCGCTAGACGGGGACGTAACCGCCGGTCCGCCAGTAGACCCCGTTCTCCCGGCCGAGCAGTTCCTCGTCGACGAGGTACCGGCGAAGCGAGGCGTAGTCGGAGTACCAGGCCCGCAGGATCACGTCGACGGCCTTCTCCGGGTACTTCACCCCCGGTTCGAAGCACGCGGCGAGGTGCTCCAGGATCACCCGGCGCTTGGCCCGGGCGGCCGGGACCCGCACCAGCCGGCCATCCACGACGAACGTGCGCAGGATGGCCGCCTTCTGCCGGTCGGGATCCATCGGCTCGGCTTCGACCGGCGGGGGCGTGTGCTCGCGTACCGCATCCTTGAAGACGTCGATCTGGGCGACCAGCCGGCCGTCGACGGCGTCGATGAGACCGCCCAGTTGCAGCCGGCGCAGCGCGGCCACCACGGACCGCGCTGGCAGACCGGTGCGGTCGGCGACCGCGCTGGGAAGGTCGGCACCGAGCACGACCGCCGAGTACACCCGCAGCCGATCCGACTCGGCCAACAACCCGCATAATGCTTCCGGTCTCACGATTATCCAACGTATCGGACGCGGCCAGACCATTATCCGGTCGGTCACCCGCGACTGCGCTGGTCAGCGATGTCCGCTAGGTTCACGAGCATGGCCCTGTACGCCGACGACCTCGCTCTGGCACACATGCTCGCGGACACCGCCGACGCGATCTCGGTGGCCCGCTTCCGCGCGCTCGACCTGCACGTGAGCGCGAAGCCGGACCTCACGCCCGTCTCCGACGCCGACATGGCCGTCGAGAAGGCGCTGCGGGCCACCCTGGCCCGGACCCGGCCGCGCGACGCCGTGCTGGGCGAGGAGTACGGCGCAACGGCTGCGGCGGGCGCGGGGAAGCGGCGCTGGGTGATCGACCCGATCGACGGCACCAAGAACTACGTGCGCGGGGTGCCCGTGTGGGCCACGCTGATCGCGCTCATGGACGGTGACGCTCCGGTGGTGGGCCTCGTATCGGCCCCCGCGCTGGGCCGCCGCTGGTGGGCCGCGACGGGGCTCGGCGCGTACGCGGGCCGCCACCAGTCCGCCGCCACCAGGATCCACGTCTCCGCGGTCAGCCAACTCGCCGACGCCTCGCTCTGCTACTCGTCGCTGACCGGCTGGGATGAGATCGGACGACTGGACGCGATGATCGACATCATGCGCCACACCTGGCGCAGCCGCGCGTACGGGGACTTCTACGGGTACATGCTGGTCGCCGAGGGCGCTGTCGACGTCATGGTGGAGCCCGAACTGTCGCTGTGGGACCTGGCGGCGCTCATACCCATCGTGACCGAGGCCGGTGGGACCTTCACCGACCTCGCCGGCCGCCCCGGCCCCGCCGGTGGCAGCGCGATCGCCACCAATGGCAAACTGCATGACGAGATTTACGTCCGTCTCGGTGAAAGAGCGAACAGCCCCATGTCCTGACTCGGGGCGCGGACCCCTAGGGGTCTATCCTTCCCCGGTGATGTCTGCAAGCTGGTTGTTCCTCGCGGCGATGATCGCCGCGTACGGCGTGGCCAACCTGCTGCAGTCCGTCGCCGCCGCCCGAACCGACCTCCAGGCTGGCTTCAACCCCCGACTGCTGCTGAGCCTCGGCAAGCGCAAGACCTACCTCGTCGGGCTGTTCTGCCAGTTCGCCGGCTTCCTGCTGGCGTTCCTGGCGCGGCGCGACCTGCCGTTGTTCCTCGTACAGGCGGCCGTAGCCGCCGGCCTCGGCGTCACGACCCTGCTCGGCGTACTCATTCTGAAATGGCGCCTGCCCAAGGCGGAGGTGGCGCTGCTCGGCGCGCTGTGCGGCGGCCTTGCCGGGCTGGTCGTCTCGGCCCGCCCGGCACCGTCCCGGCAGCTCGGCCTCGCGGGTGACATCGGGTTGGCCGTGGTCCTGCTGCTGGTCGGCATCGTGGGCATCTTCGCGGCACGGCTGCACGGCTCCCACGGCTCGGTCGCGCTCGGCTCGCTGGCCGGGGTGGCCTTCTCGGCCGCCGCCGTCGCGTCCCGCCCCCTCGCCGGCGTCCACTCGCTCCACCAGTTCGTGACCGACCCGCTGCTCTACCTGCTGGTCGCCCACTCGGTCGTCGGCCAGCTACTGCTCGGCATGGCCATGCAGCGCGGCTCCACGACCTCCGCGGTCGCCGCGATGGACGCCGCCGCCGCTGTGCCCGCCGCCGCCGTCGGCCTGCTGCTGCTCGGCGACGAGATCCACCCCGGGCGGGAGTGGCTCGGCGCGGCCGGGTTCCTGGTGACGCTCGTGGCCGTGATCGGGCTCAGCTTCTACGCCGAGCCGCAGCACCACCACCAGCAGGCACGGTCCCGCGTCACCGTCGGGGCCGGCAGTTCCCGGAGTGCGCACCGCCCGACCTGACGGCTCGTTCGCTACCCGGGGGGTCAGCCCTTCTGCGGAGCGGCGGCCGTCAGCCCTTCTGCGGAGCGGCGGCCGCCCTGACGGCCTTCTCGGCGTCCGCGCGGTCCATCCCGGTCGCGCGCAACAGGTCGGTCGCGACGAACCGGATCTGCCCGATGGTCATCTGGCCGGAGAAGCCGAGCGTCGCCTCGTGGGCCTGCGAGGCGTGGCGGACCGCGCAGCGCACCAGCTTGCGGGTCGCGACAGGCTCTTCGTCGCGCTCCAGCGCGTACCCCAGCTCGCGGGTCGCTGTGCCGAGCGCCTCCACCGCGGCCAACAGCTCGGTGGGTACGGGCTCGTGGTCGCGCAGCAGCGTGACGGTCCGGCGGGCCAGGACCCGCGCGTTGCGGGTGACCCGGTCCAGGTCGGGGGCGCTTTCGGCGTACCGGGCCAGTCGATGACGGAAGCGCCACCACACCGGCGAGAGTTTGACCGCCTCCTTACTGGCCACGAGCGCGTCGGTGTAGGTGGCGAGCGCGGCGTTGGTGCCGCGCAGCCGCTCCAGCGCCTCCTCGGCCACGCCCTGGTCGCGGGTGTCCAGGGCAGCCGCGATGGCCTCGAAGCCGTCGGCGAGCGCGTCCAGGAGCGGTTGCGCCGCGCGCTGGGCAACGGTCATCGGATTGGGCGGCAGGAGCAGCGCGGTCACCAGCAGGCCGACGCCGCCCCCGATCAGCGCGTCCACGAACCGCGGGTACGCCAGCCCGGTCGTGGGCGGTTGCACGGTGGCGACGAGCACCGCCGACGACGCGGACTGGATGATCAGTACGGCGCTGCCACGCACGAAGAGCGCCAGCGCCACGGCCAGCGCCACGACCGTGGCGAGCTGCAGCGGGCCGGTGCCGATCAGGTAGATCAACACATCGCCGACGAGAACACCGACCGCGACGCCGATGGTGAGCTCGACAACCCGTCTGATGCGGTGCCCCAGCGCGGCGCCCAACGGAATCACCGCCGCGATCGGGGCGAAGAAGGGCCGCGTGTGCCCGACCAGGTCGTGGGCCACGAACCAGGCGGCCCCGGCCGCGCAACCGGCCTGAACGACGAGGAGCCCGTTGTCGCGTACCCGTTTGAGCCGATCGCGGATCGAAGCGGTCGGCGCCGAAGCTGCGGGGAGGACCATCCGCCGAGGGTAACGGGACCGGCTGGCGATGGGCAGCGAGCGCCGGGCACCATGACCCGAATGAACGACGAGATGGTGGCATGGCTGAAGGCCCAACTCTACGACGACGAACGGGCTGCGAGCGCCGCCAGCCCGGGGCCGTGGGATTACAACCCGACCCACGAGTTCCGGATGCCCGGCAGCGGACCGCTGGAGTTCGTCGGCGGCGGGATCGAGCCGGATTTCCACGGGATCGCCGCGACCGGGCCGGCCGACGACCCGCAGAGCATGGCCGACGCCAGCCACATCGCCCGCCACGACCCGACCCATGTGCGCCACGACGTCGAAGCCAAGCGGAAGATCATCGAACGGTACGGGAACAGCCCGGTGGTACGCCTACTCGCGGCCGGCTACCGTGACCGGCCCGGATACCGCGCCGAATGGAACCTCTGAGTCGAGCGTCGCGTCGCTACTGGCGACCGGGGTAGCGCCGGCCGTACGGATAGTCGCGTGCCCGTACCCGCACCGGTTTCAACTGCCTGCTCCGCGCTGTCACCGCCCACACCTCGGCGAGCACGAACGCGAGGGCGACAACCCCGGAGAGCATGTACACCATTGCCGTCACGCTCCCCGCCGCCGCGGTGTCGGCTATCACTACGAACAGCCAGAGCGCCATGGCCGGCCTGGCAGCACGGCTTCGGTGGCCCACCATCGTCATCACCTCCACCTCGACAGCTACCCCTGAAGCCGGGGGCCATGCATGCAATCCAGTCGACATGGGCACCCTTGTCGAGTCAGTGCCACGGATGTCGTAGGAGGTGGGCGTGCGACTCGACGACTGGTTTCTGCTGCCGGAGGAGCGGGGCAACGCGACCACGTCGCTCGACTCGCGCCACCCCGACGGTGCGGCGTGGACCACCGGTAACCGGGTCCGCCCCCTTGTGCACGGCGCGGTGTACTTCGCCGAACTGGTCACCGCGATCCGCCGGATGAAGGCCGGTGACCTGCTGCTCTTCACCGACTGGCGAGGGGATCCGGACGAGCGACTGGACGGGCCGGGCAGCGAGATCGGCAAGGTGCTGTGTGAGGCGGCGCGGCGGGGCGTCGTCGTCAAGGGCCTGATCTGGCGTTCCCACCTGGACAAGCTGCAGTTCAGCGCGGCGGAGAACCGCCACCTTGGAGAGGAGATCGAGGCGGCCGGCGGCGAGTGCCTACTCGACATGCGGGTACGCACGGGCGGCTCGCACCACCAGAAGTTCGTGGTCCTGCGCCATCCCGGCCGCCCGGAACTGGACGTGGCCTACCTCGGCGGCATCGACCTCTGCCACACCCGGCGCGATGACGCCGATCACCGCGGTGACCCGCAGGCCGTGCCGATGGCTGCGGTGTACGGGCCCCGCCCGCCCTGGCACGACGCCCAGGTGGAGATCCGCGGACCGGCGGTCGCGGACGTCGAGACGGTGTTCCGGGAACGGTGGGACGACCCGGCCCCGCTCACCCGAAACCCGCTGCACCGCCTGCGTGACCGGCTCCAGGGCGAGGACTGCACCGCTGATCCGCTGCCCGAACGACTGCCCGACCCGGCTCAGTGTGGCCGGCACGCCGTCCAGTTGCTGCGCACGTACCCGCACCGCCGCAACGGTTACCCGTTCGCCCCGGATGGCGAGCGCAGCATCGCGCACGGTTACCGCAAGGTGCTGGCGCGGGCCGAGCGGCTGGTGTACTTCGAGGACCAGTACCTGTGGTCGCCGGAGGTTGTGGACACGTTCGCCGCGGCGCTCGCGGCCCGGCCGGAGCTGCGGCTGATCGTGGTCGTGCCAGGCTTCAGCGACCAGGAGAGCCGGATCTCGAAGGCAGCGGAGGAGTACGGCCGACTGGCGGCCATGCGGAGCCTGTTCCGCGCCGGCGGCGACCGGATCGGCGTCTACTACCTGGAAAACCACGAGGGCACACCGGTGTACGTGCATGCGAAGGTGGCCATCGTCGACGACGTGTGGGCCACGGTCGGCTCCGACAACGTGAACATGCGGTCGTGGACGTTCGACTCGGAACTGTCCTGCGCGGTCCTCGACGAGGCCGGGGCGTACGCCCGTGACCTGCGGCTGACGCTGGTGCGTGAGCACCTCGACCGCGCCGACGGCGACGACGAGGACCTACGTGACCCGCTCGCGGCATTCGACGCGTTCGCCGGGAGCGCCCGCAAGCTGGACGACTGGTACGCGAAAGGCAGGGTCGGCGCGCGCCCGCCCGGACGACTGCGGGTGTACCAGCCACCCACGCTGACGGCGACGACAGCGGCCTGGGCCGGCCCGATCTATCGCGTCCTCGCCGATCCCGACGGACGGCCGGCGGCTCTCCGCCGGCGCCGGGAGTTCTGACGGTCAGGCCGCGGTCCTAAGTGGGGTGTGCGACCATGGCCCGTTCAGCCGCCGCCTTCAGGGCGTCGGCCAACGCGGGCACTTCAGCGGCCCCGTAGATCAGCAGAAACTGCCGATCCTCCCCGCTTTCGCGCTCGGTCGCCGTGGCCCGTTCCACGACCACACTGGTACTGACCACGCCGTTGTCGGTGGACACGTCCATGTCGGCGATGCCCACATCCACCTGGCGCACGAAGAGTTCTTCAAGCTCATCGGCCATTCCGGAACGCTATGTCGCTGACCGGCGGCGCAACCTCCCCCGATCCGGGTGATGTACCCGTCAGGGGGCACGGGTGGGCGGCTTGAAGTGGAAACCCGGCTGGGCCGGCGGGAACCGGTCGACGTCCTCGTCGAGGTCCTCGCCGCGCCAGATGAACGCGAAGCTCCAGTACACGTTTTCTGACTGCCCCGGAGGCTGCCGGACAAACCATGGACGGACCGACATCGGACCCGAAATCTATTGATGTGGGTGGTTCCACGCCACGGTTGTGGGCCTTACGGTAAGGGCGTGAGCGCGGTGGAGGCGGACGGCCAGCGGGTCGGCCCATACAGCGCCCTGCACTCCGCGGGCGGCGACCATGGCACGACCGGGCCCTACCTCCTCGCTTCGGCCGCACTGATCCTGGCGTACCCGCTGCTGTCCGCCACCCAGCGGATGGTGGCCTTCCTCATCATGTCGTTCTCGACGCTGCCGGCGGTCGTGGCCGGCCTGCGCCGGACGGCTCCCCGTCAACGACTGCCATGGTGGCTGCTACTCGGGGCACTGGTCAGCCTCAACGCCGACAACGTCACCTGGTACTCGTATGTCTTCGTCGGGCACCTGTCCACCGGTGACGGCACCATCGCGAGTGCGTTCGCCGCCCTCGGCCAGATATTCATGTTCTGCGCGGCGATCACCCTGGTTTCCCGCCGCGGCCGCAACGACATCGGCGGGATGATCGACACCACCATCATGTCGGTGGCGGTTGGCGGCGCCATCTGGATCTCCATGCTGTTTCCACACCTGCGGGCCACGCACGTGCCCGTGATGAGCCAGGTGTCGACCTGCGTGGCGGTGTTCATGCTGACCGGCATCCTCGGCGCCCTCGCCCGCCTGTTGCTGACCGCGAAGCGGTTCATACCGGCGCTGTGGCTGCTGATGGCGGCGATGACGTGCTCGCTGACCGGCATCATCACCGTCTCGATGCTGATCAACCCCTCGACGGGAACCCGGCCGGCGTGGACCGACATGATCTACATGGGCGGCTACGCGGCGCTGGCGCTGTTCGGGCTGGACCGTTCGGCGAGCGAACTGTTGCGCCCCGGCCCTGCCCCCAAAGACCACCTGAGCAACCCACGCCTGGCGTTTCTCGGCTTGGCGCTGGGCGCGATGCCGGTCGTCGGCGGCGTCCGCCACGGCCTCGGTCAGGACGTGGAGGGTGGGTTGCTCGCGGTCATCGCCGCACTGGTCACGCCGTTGGCGATGCTGCGGATCTGGCGGGTCGCCTCGGAGCGGTCATGGGCCGAGTGGGCGCTGCGGTACCAGGCCAACCACGACGGGCTGACCGGCCTGCCCAACCGTCGGGAGTTCGCCGCCCGGTTGACCGCGGCGCTGCAGGGGGGCCGCCCACTGGTGGTGCTCTTCTGCGACCTCGACGGCTTCAAAGCCGTCAACGACCGGTTGGGCCACGCGGCCGGTGATCGGTTGCTGGTCGAGGTGGCCAGCCGGTTACGCCAGTGCGTACGGGCGGGCGACGTGGTGAGCCGGTTCGGCGGCGACGAGTTCGTGCTCCTGTGCGCCGACGCCCAGCAACACGACGCGACGCAGGTGTGCAAGCGCATCGAGTACGCGTTCAGCCAGCCGGTGGATCTGAACGGCGAGGCGGTATTCGTGGGAGCGAGCATCGGCACCGTCCTCGGCGACGGCGTGACCGACGCCGAGGCGCTGATCCACCGAGCAGATGCCGCCATGTACGCGGCCAAGCAGATCCGGCTGGACGAGCCCGGGGTGCGGATGGTCGCGGCCTGATCGCGGGCCGGTCCGACCTCCTCGCGGGCCGGTCCGGCGCCGGGTCTCGACGGCGGCGCTGTCAGGCGATGCGGTCGATCACGAGCGGCACGATCTCGGGCCGGGATCCCTTCGGCGCGACGGTGACCGCGCCGTCCAGAGCAGCGAACGCGCGGTCGAACCGCTCGGGTTCGTCGGTGTGCAGGGTGAGTAGCCGTTGCCCGGCGCGGACCTCGTCGCCCGGCTTGACGTGGATCTCCACGCCCGCGCCCGCCTGCACGGGGTCCTCCTTGCGGGCCCGACCGGCCCCCAGACGCCAGGCGGCGACTCCGACGTCGTACGCGTCCATCGCGACAACCACGCCGTCGGCCGCCGCCACGACATCGTGGGTCTCGCGGGCCGTCGGCAGTTTCGCGTCGGGGTCGCCGCCCTGGGCCACGATCATCCGGCGCCACACGTCCATCGCCGAGCCGTCGCGCAGCTTGTCCGCGGGGTCGACGCCGTCGACACCCGCGGCCGCGAGCATCTCCCGCGCCAGCAGGACGGTCAGCTCGACGACATCCTCGGGGCCGGCTCCGGCCAGCACCTCGACGGACTCACGTACCTCCAGCGCATTGCCGGCGGTACGCCCGAGCGGCGTGCTCATGTTCGTCAGCAGCGCCACGGTCCTGACACCCGCGTCGGTGCCGAGGTCCACCATCGTCCGGGCGAGCTCCCGTGCGGACTCCGCGTCCTTCATGAACGCGCCGGACCCGACCTTCACGTCGAGAACGAGCGCGCCCGTACCCTCGGCGATCTTCTTGCTCATGATCGAGCTGGCGATGAGCGGGATCGCCTCCACGGTGCCGGTGACGTCGCGCAGGGCGTACAGCTTCCGGTCCGCCGGCGCGAGGCCCTCCCCCGCCGCGCAGATCACCGCGCCCACGTCCTCGAGCTGTGCCAGCATCTCGTCATTGGAGAGTCCAGCTCGCCAGCCCGGGATCGACTCGAGCTTGTCCAGGGTGCCGCCGGTGTGCCCGAGGCCCCGGCCGGACAGCTGGGGGACGGCCACGCCGCACGCGGCGACCAACGGTGCGAGCGGCAGTGTGATCTTGTCACCCACACCGCCGGTGGAGTGCTTGTCGGCGGTGGGCCGCGACAGCGAGGAGAAGTCCATGCGCTCGCCCGACGCGATCATCGCGTGGGTCCAACGGGAGATCTCACTCCGATTCATGCCATTGAGCAGGATGGCCATGGCCAGGGCGGACATCTGCTCCTCCGCCACCGATCCGCGCGTGTACGCGTCGATCACCCAGTCGATCTGGGAGTCGGACAGCTCATGACCGTCGCGCTTGGTCCGGATGACATCGACGGCGTCGTGCGTCTCGCTCATGCTCGCTTCCTCAGACTTTCGGTGCCCGGGCCCTTCGGGCTACTCGGATCCTGCGGACGGTATCGACCAGCAACTGGACTGTCTACTCGGTCAGCGCGGCTAGGCGGCTGCGTAGCGCATGTCCAGATAGGCGTTGGCGACCAACTCGTCGATGTCGCGAGGGACGGGAACCACGCAGGCGTCCGCGCTCACGCGACCCGCGGCGACTGCCTCGAGGCACCTGGCCTGCAGAGAGAAGCCCATGTCCATCGACTCGATCGAGTTTCCCAGCGGTCGCGGGCCCGCGAGATTGAACATGTGACCTTGGGTGACCACGTGAACCCGACGACCGTCGGCACGTGGAGGGTCTCAACCCCGTCGTCGTTCCTGGTCGTCTCACGCACGCTGCTGTGAGCGGTGAGCGCGGGGACGTCGATCGCGACCGGGAATTGGCCGGCGTTAGCGAGGATCACGCCGTCTTTGAACAGGGCGAGGTCCGCGAGTCCACCGCCTCACCCGCAGGGGCCTGACGGCCGGAGCCGCCACGACCAAGCCGGCCGTCGTTAGCAAATCCGTTAGCAGGTCGGTTAGCAACGGACGCGAAAACGGCCCTCAGGATGATCTCCTGAGGGCCGTTTTCCCTGGTAGCGGGGAGAGGATTTGAACCTCTGACCTCTGGGTTATGAGCCCAGCGAGCTACCGAGCTGCTCCACCCCGCGTCGCCTGGTAAACATTAGCGCACCTGTCGCTGAACGCCAAACCGGGCATCCGGTCGGCCCCGATCACGCCACCCGCCCGTCAGATCTTGGAGAGTTTGACACCGCATGCGGTGTCAAACTCTCCAAGATCCAAGGTGCGACGCGCCACGGACCCTTCCAGCGCGCGACGCGCTACGGATTCTTCGTCGGAGACGGGCCGGGTGACGCCGCCGCGGGCGCCGGTGCCGGCGACCCCGCCGGTGCACCGGTGTGCTCAAGTGAGCTGAGACCTCTAATGTTAAAGCTACCGACGCGGGGTGGAGCAGCTCGGTAGCTC